>CACXXH010000043.1 GCA_902771595.1 Fibrobacter succinogenes
GGGTGCAGCCTTTGGCCATGCCCGCAGCGTGGTCACCATGAAGATGGTGGGCCTCAACGTGGCAAGCGACGTGCTCTACACCGCGACCTACACGGGCGTGGATGGCGGCATGGTGTGGATTGTTGCCGACGACCCGGGCCAGGGCAGTTCCCAGAACGAGCAGGATACCCGCAACCACGCGAAGGCGTCCGTTTGCCCGATGTTCGAACCGTCCAACTCTCAGGAAGCCTACGATTTCTTCCGCATCGCCATGCAGACGAGCGAAAAGTTCAAGATTCCCGTAATTCTGCGCATGACGACCCGCGTGGACCACTCCAAGTCCATCGTCGTCCCGAAGGAAGAACTCCCGGCCATGGTGCCGAATTTCGAGCGCAATATCGCCCAGCACGTGATGGTGCCCGGCTTCTCTAAGCCCGCAGGCCGCAAGCTCCGTGCCAAGATGGACGAGATGGAAGCCTGGAACGTGGCCGAAGGCCCGAACAAGGTGGAAATGCGCAGCGCCGACATGGGCATTATCACGAGCGGCATCAGCTACCACCATGTGCGTGAAGCTGCCCCGGAAGCAAGCATCCTCAAGCTCGGCATGACCTACCCGCTGCCGATGCAGCTCATCAAGGATTTCGCCAAGAAGTTCGAAGGCAAGCGCCTGCTTCGGCGAACTCGACGTGAACCGCGTGCGCCGCATTATCGCTGGCGACAAGAACCCGGACCCGGTTCCGGTCAAGGGCAAGCCGCCTATGCTTTGCCCGGGCTGCCCGCACCGCAGCTCGTTTGCCGTGCTCAAGGAACTCGACTGCATCGTCTCTGGCGACATCGGCTGCTACACGCTCGCCGCCCTCCCGCCCATCAGCGCCATGGACTACATGATTGACATGGGTGCCGCTATCGGCATGGGCATCGGGCTCCGTAACGTGCTCCCGCGCGAACAGGCCAAGGTGGAAGCGGGCTACAACCGCCCCGACACCGGCCACGTGGTCATCATCCTCGACAACAGCATCACCGCCATGACGGGCCAGCAGGAACACCCGGGTACGGGTCGTCACCTCGACCATAGCCCGGCCTACAAGCTCGACTACGGCGCCATCGCGAAGACTGCCGGTTTCGACAACGTCTACGAAGTCAACCAGGTCAAGGAACCCGAAGAATTCAAGCGTCTCGTCAAGGAAGCGCTCGAGAAGGACGAGCTCACGCTCATCGTGGCGAAGAGCCCCTGCATCCTCGCTCTCAAGAGCATCCTCGCCTGGGACAAGGCCAACAAGGAAAAGGCGGAAAAGGCTCTCGCCGAGTCCGAAGCCGCCGCCAAGAAGAACGGCAACTTTTAAGGAGAAGTTTTTATGAGCGTAGTTAACGTGAAATTTGCCGGCCTCGGTGGCACAGGCGTTATCAAGGCGAGCGACGTGATGGCGGAACTCGTGTTCGAACAGGGTTACGACGTGAAGAAGGCCGAAGTGCACGGCATGAGCCAGCGCGGCGGTTCCATCGCTTCTGACGTCCGCTTTGCGAAGGGCGAAGAGGTGCAGTCCCCGATGATCCCGACGGGCGAAGCCGACTACCTGGTGGTATTCGACGAGACGCAGGTCGTGGTGAACGAGGCCTTCCTCAAGCAGGGCGGCGTGCTCCTCACTCCGGCGGACATCGATGTATCGAAGCTCGAGAACGTGAAGGCCCTGAACGTCGCGATGCTCGGCAAGCTGAGCAAGCATTTCGACTTCACGGTGGACCAGTGGACGGTTGCCTTGAACAAGCTCTTCGCCGAAAAGTTCCACGAAGGCAACAAGAAGGCGTTCATGCTTGGCCGCGAAGGCTAATCGCTAGCACCCTTTACAATGTCACCCCGGCCTCAGTGCCGGGGTCATCTTTTTTGAGGAAACTAAAAATAATCGGACCTGTTCCTAATAGCCGATTGCAGCTTTGCTGCTTAGAGGATAAATTCTTTGAAACGGGGATGGGGTTGATTCTTTTGGGCTTCCCAGCAGTTTTGTATTACTTCTTCTTCCGTAAGCTTTGTGAATGCTTCGCGTGCAGGCCATGCTTTGCGCATGAGTTTTTCTATGGCGATGGCTTTGTGGACACCTGCTTCCGAAGAATTTTTTAGAACAAGTTCTTTGCGAGTTCGGCTTTTAAAATTTTTCAACGAAACGATGACTGGGTCACCGTATAAAATAGTGTATGGAAAAGAACTGCTGTTTACCCAAGAATATTCGATTTCATATTCTTCGATTTTTCTTTTCAATTCCTCCACGATGGAAATTCTTTTATCATCTAGATTGTTCCATTGGCTGGTGTCTCCTGCATAATCGCTCCTTCTTAGGACGAAATCATCGTAAATGGAATCGCCTTTATAGGCGAAGTCGTCGCACATGCTGTATATGGTGCGGTATATGATTTCGGCATTCTGCTTGCGGAAAATTACTGTGCTGAATTCATTCCAGCTATTTCCGATAAATGAATATTCTATTTCGAATCCTGCATCTGGTGCGTTTTCAAGGTCTGCACTTTGCAGGGGTGATTCGACAATTGAACCCCAGGGTTCTTTTGCTGCATTCCACATCCAAAATGCCATAAAAAAAATGAGGCTATGGGAATCAGCAAGACGAATAACCAGTGGAAAATCTTTTTTATCCGAAAAAATTTGCTATAAAATAAACATGCTACGTGAAGTAATATAATTAGACTGAATGCAATTATTGTTAGATGAGCTATGTTACTGTTTGGCGGATTGAAGTTGACTGCTCTGCTTGTAAGGTAAATGCAGGCTCCGATAAAAGTGCACAGAATTGTGGACCAAAGTGTAATCCACAGAAGCTTGAATTTAAAATGTCGGTAAAAAACTGCGCATAGAAAACCAAAAAGACAAGGAATGCCTAACGTCAAGGAGAACATAAAAAGGGATGAAGTAAGTTTCAAGTCTCCAAAAATTTGTAGAAAGAAATTAATCATGGTATTAATATATGCATTTGTGGGCGAAAAATCCCCGAATTCCCCCAAATTACGCAATTCTTACCCTTTTTTATTTGTAATTTGTAAGCATGGCACGATTTTTGCAGTACATAATGGGAGGCGTGTTGTTCCGGGGTGTGCCCGGACCGCGTTCCGCTGTCGTGCTTTTGGCGCTGTGTGCGGCCCTGTTTGCCGGATGCGAAGAAATCGAGGAAGAGAAGCCCTGGATTCACGTGGAGCGCCCGCAGATGCTCTTTACCGATACGACGCTCCTCGACTGCTACGACAAGGACGTCCTTTCGTGGAAGCTCAAGACCGCGTATCTGGAACGCTGGTCCGACAAGGAAGTTGTTTTCATGCGTCCGGTGCTGGTGGACATTTACGATTCCGTCGGGGAGCGCGTCGCGTTCCTGCGAGCGGATTCCGGCCGCATGGACATGAAGTTCACTTATGTGTACGCCTACGGGCACGTGTATGCGCTGACTCCGAAGGGCGCCTCGGTGCGCGCGGATTCCCTGCTGTGGAACAAGCGCGACAACATGGTGCGTACCGACAGCTACGTGCGTGTCGTCTCTGAAGACGGCGACGTGCTGCAGGGCAAGGGATTCGAGAGCGACGCCCATATGGACAACTGGCGCATCCTCTCGAACGTGACGGGTATATTCCAGGATGCGGCGAAGCGCATGAAGGAAGAGGACAAGAAGCAGGCGGAAGAACTCGAGAAGAAACCCGTGGAGTCGTCTTCGTCGCAGCAGGCTTCCGCCCCGCATGTGCACCCTGCGCCGGTTGCCATTCCTGCGCCGGTCCCGCACAAGGCGCCCACGGCTGCGGCTAAACCCGCTCCGGCAGCGCCCGCGGCAAACAAGGCTCCGGCAGCGAGTGCGTCTCCTGCCCCCGCGGCAAACGCCGTGAAATCTCCGGCGGCAAGCGGCGCTGCGAATAACGCCGCGCAGTCTCCGAAAGACGCCCCGAAGGCGGCTCAGCAGGAGCCCGCCCCTGAATCTCGCCCGCGTGCAAAGAGGCGCGAATGATGCGGCGCCGTCCATTTCCGCGATTGCTCGCGGTAGCTTTAGTGCTTGCGCTCGCGTTTTCGGGCACAGCCTTCGCGCAGTCGTCCCCGCTTATCATGAAGCATGCGGACAGCCTCGCCGTCGCCCGCAAGCGCGGCAACCTGCTGCTGCATGGCCGCGTGCTGTTTGTGCACGATAGCGTTCGGTTCCGTACGCAGCATGCCACCTGGAACAAGGATGCCGAAGTGGTGCAGTGCAGCGGCGGCTTTCTGTTCACGCATCCGAGCGGCTTCATCCAGGCCGAAAACGGCACCTACCGTAAAAAGCAGAACATCGCCATCGCGAACGGGAATGTGATCGCGGGCGATTCCGCGAATTCGTACAAGTTTACGGGCGACTATCTGGAATACGACCGCGAGAACGAAGTATTGACGATGCCGCAGAAGCCCAAGCTGTTCCAGTACGAGAAGCTCAAGACCGGCGCCGTCGACACGACTACCATTGAGGCGCGGAAGATTATCTACAACAAGAAGTTTTCGTTCGCCGAGGCGTACAGGGACGTGAAGGTGACGCAGAAGGACATGGTCGTTACCTGCGATACCGGATATTTCGACCGCGGGAACGGATGGCTCTCGATGAAGGGCAACCCGACGTTCGACATGAAGAACTATCACCTCACGGGCGATTCCATCTTCCTCGTTATCGACGAGGCGAAGAAGACGCTCAAATCCGCGCTCGTGATAAGGAACGCGCACGGCATCTCGAAGGAAGACCCGAAGAGGAACGCCCCGGGGAACGTGACGGAAGCTTTCGGCGACACGCTCTTCTGCGAATTCAAGGACAACAAGATTGAACGCCTGTACGTGAACCTGAACGCGAAGGGATTCTTCTACGAGACGGACCTTCCCAACTACAGGAACCTCATGGACGGGAACCGCCTCGACCTGTATTTCAAAAAGGGCAAGATGGACCACGCCGTCGTCTCGGGCAAGGCGCAGAGCACGTATTTCTATGTGAAGAAGGACCGCACGGTTTCGGGCAAGAACGAGGCCGCGGGCGATACCATCAACATCGTTTTCGATCCGCTCAAGAATGCGGTCAAGACGCTTAGGCTGCTCGGGCGCAGCAACATGGCGAGCGGCCGCTATGTGGATCTTGAAAAGGAACAGCGCAACAAGGCCGCGAGGGAAAGGGCCCGCCAGGATTCGCTTGCGAAAGCGGGCGTAAAGACGGACGTTTCCGATTCGCTGGGCGGCGCAAATCCGGACAAGAAGGTTCTGGACAAGAACGAACTCAAGGCAAGGTCATCTGAACATCTCAGGGGCCGCAGGCGAGTCCACAGACGGGAAAACGGGGAAGAAGCCAAAACGGAGGAAAAGAAACCATGAAGAGTCTGGTAAGCACAATCCGTACAGATAAACTGCGCAAGGTCTATGGCGGCCGCCAGGTGGTGAGCGACGTTTCCATCAGCGTGTCGCAGGGCGAAATCGTCGGACTCCTCGGCCCCAACGGCGCGGGCAAGACGACCTCGTTCTACATGATCGTGGGCATGGTGCGCCCCGATTCGGGCCACATTTTCCTCGACGACATCGAGATGACGGACAAGCCCATGTACAGGCGTGCGCGCCTCGGCGTGGGCTACCTCCCGCAAGAGGCCTCCATTTTCCGCAAGCTCTCGGTTGAAGACAACATAATGGCCATCCTCGAGACTCAGGGGCTCAAGCGCCGCGAGCGCAAGATGCGCCTGGAGCAGTTGCTCGAAGAATTCAAGATTACGCATATCCGCAAGACAAAATCCATGAGCTGCTCGGGCGGTGAACGCAGGCGCCTCGAAATCGCGCGTGCGCTCGCAAGCGACCCGTCGTTCCTGCTGCTCGACGAGCCTTTCGCGGGCATCGACCCGATCGCCGTGGCCGACATCCAGTCCATCATCTCGGGCCTCAAGGACCGCGGCATGGGCATCCTCATTACCGACCACAACGTGCGCGAGACGCTTTCGATTACCGACCGCGCCTACATCATGTACAAGAGCCAGGTGCTCACCGAAGGTTCCTCGGAATACCTCGCGAACGATCCCGAAGCTCGTCGCATTTACCTGGGTGACAGTTTCAGGCTGGACTAGGGGCGTCTTATGAACATGGGTATGCAACTGGGGCAGTCCCAGCGCCTGGAACAGAACATCTCGCCGCAGATGCTGCAGTCCGCAGCTATCTTGCAGAAGACGGCCCAGGAACTGGACATGGCCATCAACGAGGAGCTCGCGGTGAACCCGCTCCTGGAACTCGAGGACGAATCTCCCGAAGAATCGCCCGTGGACGAGCGTACCGATGACACTGATTCCGATGACGATTCCATACGCGAAGTGGAGTTCGAGTCCGGCACGCTCGAAGATACCGCCGACCATGATTACGATATTCTGGAGAACACGACGAACTCCGACATGGATCGGAGACTTTCGGACGGGCTGTTCGATGACGACGCCCCGATAAAGGATTTGAACGCTCCTTCGAAGGATGCGGGGGACGATTGGGACCGCCCGCAGAAGGACCGCGACAAGAGTTTGCAGGACAACTTGCGCGACCAGCTGCGCGACTGGAACGGGACTCCGGTTCTGCTCCGCCAGCTCGAGGAAGCGGGCTGTACCGAGGCGCATTTCCGCACGCTGATCCAGTACCTCATCGACAGTCTCGACGAGAACGGCTACTTGCAGGCGGCGCCCGACGACGTGATGATGAAGATGGCGTCGGACCCGGGCGAGGATCCGCTGGTGGTCGAGATCGAGCGCATCATCCGCTACGAGGTCGCCCTTGAGGACGCGAGCCTCCCTGTGGCCGAGGCGTTTCACGTGCTTCGCAGTTTTACGCCGAAGGGAATCGGTGCACGCAATATGCAGGAATGTTTCCTCATCCAGGCGGAGGCAATCGATGCGTTCCCGCCGCTTACCCGCGAGATTCTCGAAAAGCATTTCGACGACCTCATCGAACTTAGGTACGGAAAAATTGCGAAGGCGATGGCGGTTTCTTCTGCGGCGGTGCAGCAGGCCGTGGCGGCGCTTTCCAGGCTCACTCCGCATCCGGGCAGGCAGCTGTCTTACGCCCCCACGCAGATAAAGCATGTCGACCTGAAGGTCGAAATCAAGAAGGGCCGCATCGAGGTCGAGTGCACGCAGGAATCCCGCAACAAGGTGCGCAGGCTGCGCGTGAACAAGTACTATACCGACATGCTGAGCGGCGGCGTGAAGCTCGACAAGGAGACGCGCGAGTATATCCAGAACAACAAGCGGAAGGCGGAAGAGTTCATCAACGCCGCGAACAACCGCTTCTCGACCATGGAGCAGGTGATGCGCGCCATCGTGAAGCGCCAGCCGGCGTTCTTCAAGAACGGGCCCTCGTTCCTCAAGCCCATGGTTCTGCAGGACATTGCGGACGAAGTAAAGCGCGACCTTTCTACGGTCAGCCGCGTCACCAACGGCAAGTACGTGGAGACGCCCTTCGGGATATACGAGCTCAAGCAGTTCTTCACTTCGGGCGTGCGCCAGTCCGGCAAGCGCCCGGCCGCGGCTACGCCCGCGGTGTCCCCGCGCCCCGACGCTACTGCGGGTGCGGTTCCGGCCGCCAGCGTTCCCGAGGGTTTCGAAGGCGACGATGATGTCGTCGGCTCGGCCCGGATCCTCGAGGCGATAAGGAACCTCGTGGACGCCGAAGACAAGAAGAAGCCCCTCTCGGACCAGGCCATCGCCGACGCCCTTGCGGCGGAAGGCATCCAGGTGGCCCGCCGTACGGTGGCCAAGTACCGCGAGGAAAGGCTCAAGATTCTGCCCGCCCGCCAGCGCAGAACCCTCTGATTTTGCCCCCATCTTGCGTTTTTTTGCTAAAAAACCCCTTTTTTGGGGCTTTTTTATTCCAATTGGGATGATTTTATTCGAAAAAAACTTTTTTTCAATTGGTTTTTTCCGAAAAAAAGATGTATATACTCTTAATGCGAGGCGAAATGCCCGCTAAATGCCATCTTAATTATACGGAGGTATCATATGGATATTCAGTTTTCTGCTCGCCACTTTAATGCATCTGCCGGTCTCCAGGACCGTATTCAGGAAGAAATGGACAAATTGGCAAAGTTCTACCCGAACATCACTAACGCCTCCGTAATCCTTGACCACGAAGTCGAACACCAGCGCCACTGCGAAATCAGCGTGAACATCACCGGTTCCGTGGTCGTCGCCTCTGCCGACGAGGACAACATGGGTAAGGCGGTCGATGTCGCCCTGGAACGCGTGAAGGTGCAGCTCAAGAAGGCCAACGAAAAGCAGAACGACCATCGCGCACAGCCTATTTCCAACCTGACATAAGCCGTGTCCGAATCCAGATTGAAAGATATCAAGATCCTGCATCGGGAGAAGCTCCCGGTGCGGGACTTTTTTGGTCACTACGGCAAGGATTTGCAGCTCGCGTTGCACACCCCCGAAGAGGACCTCGACACGAATATCGCCGAAAGCGGTATCCACCGTCCGGGCCTTGCCATGGCGGGCTACACCAAGGTGTACAGCTACAAGCAGATTCAGGTCGTGGGCCATACGGAATGGAACTATCTCGAAAGCCTCGGGCCCGAGGGCCGCAAGAAGGTCTTCGATTCGCTTTCCGGATTCCGCGCCCCGATGTGGGTGGTGACGCATGCCCAGATGCCGCATGCCGAACTCAAGGAGATGTGCGAGAAGCTGCATATCCCGCTGTTCTCGACGACGCTCCATACCTACGAGTTCAACAAGATCGCGCAGAGGATTCTCGAGGAGTTCTTCGCGCCGCATTCCATTATCCACGGGAGTCTCGTGGACGTCTACGGTATCGGTATGCTCTTCGTGGGCGACAGTAACGTGGGCAAGTCCGAATGCGTGCTCGACCTCGTTGAAAGCGGCCACCGCATGGTTGCGGACGACGTCGTCCACATCAGCCACGTGGGGAACGCCATCATCGGGCGCCCCGACCCGCTTATCCGCCACCACATGGAAATCCGCGGCGTGGGCATTCTCGACATCCGCTCGATGTTCGGTATCCACGCCATCCGCAAGGTGAAGAAGATCGAAGTCATCGTGGAACTTCAGCCCTGGCAGCGCGACGTGCGTTACGAGCGTACCGGCCTCAACGAGCTCGAGGAAGTCGTCATGGGGGTGCGAATCCCGAAGATTGTCATTCCCGTGGCGCCCGGCAAGAACCTCACGGTGATTCTCGAAGTGATCGCGATGAACGCCCTCATGAAGATGAACGGCCAGAACGTGGCGCGCGACTTCAACGAGGGGCTCATGAAGAAAATCAAGGCGAAGGCGAAGGGCGAGTACAGCGACGACCTGCTCGAAATGGATATCGAGCACTGGTCGCTATATGAGTAGACTGCGCTAAATACTATCTTTCCCGGCGATGTACCAGTTAAAGAACCTCATAAAGAACAACTTTTTCCCCTTTATCGTGTTCATGATATTGGTCGTGGGATGCTGTCTCGGATGGTACTTCTTCCACCCGTCGAGCCCCTACCATGCGCGCTACAAGTTCGTGGTGAGTTACCAGACCATAGGTACGCTTTCGCCCGGGAACCGCGTCATCGTGCGCGGGATCGAGCAGGGCAAGATCCTGGCGGTCGAGCTTACGGACGACGCCGTGTTCGTCACGGTGGAGGTCCTTGCCGAAGCGAAGATCTCGAGGCATTCGCAGTTCAGGCTCATCAACGCGGGCCTCATGGGCGAGCGCGAGATGTGCGTCCTTACCGCGGAAGACCAGGACTGGATCGCGGACGGCGATACGGTATACGGGTTGTTCGACGACGGGCTTTCGGGCGTGAGCGAGATGCTTGTCAAGGCGCTCGGTGACCTCGACGAGATGAAGGGCACGCTGGTCGCCTTGAAGGACTCTGTCACCATAGGTTCTTCGGGCAAGCGGATTGACCGAATCGGGAAAAAGGGCCGGAGGATAGTGAACGCTGCCAGTTCGCTCGCTTCGGATGTGCGTGAACAGGCTCTGGCGGTGGTCGACAAGGGCGAGGCGACGCTCGAGAAGGCGCGTTCCGGTATCAACGATGCTGCCGCGCACGGTGCCCTGACCGTCGAGAAGGCCTCCGCGCTGCTTGCGCGCGTGGATTCCCTGGTCGCGGGGGTGCAGGAGCTGAAGGCCGATGCGGATTCCCTGGTTTTGCGCTTGGATTCCGGCGACAATACCGTCGGGCTGATCGCTTCGGGCCGCGGAAAGCTCACCGGAAAGCTCGAAAAACTCGCAAATGACATCGATGCCCTCACCCAGGACGTCAAGAAGAGCGGGTTGCGCTTAAATATTGATATTTTCTAAAAAAAGTTAACCTTTTTTCTTAAAAAAAAGATAATTTCCTATGACGTGTTAAACCGACTCTACAAAGGAGTGTGCCATGAGTGAGAAAAAACCCGCGAAAATGAGCGATGCTGACTTGAAGTTTTTCGAGGAGATGCTTGTCGAGAAGCGTCGGCAGCTGGTGACAGCGCAGAGCGAATCGGAAAGGGCTAACGCATTCCAGGGACAGAAGAGCCAGTCTGGCGACGGTGGCGATTCTGACAGCGCCGACTCCGCTACGGATTACAACACGCTTGAAACGACTTTCTCGCTTGCCGCCCGCGAAGGCAAGTATCTTGTGTACCTGGAAGAGGCGCTCCAGCGCATCCGCAACGGTACGTTCGGCATATGCAAGGTTTGCAAGCAGCTTATCCCGAAGGCGCGACTTATGGCCGTCCCGACCGCGACCAAGTGCGTGAACTGCAAGGAAGAGACCAAGAAGAAGGAACAGGAAAACAACCGCATGGAAATGGCTCGCCTCTTCGCCGAAGCGCAGCGCAAGGAGATGCAGAAGAGGGCCGCTGGCCGCTAATGCACATGAGGGCTGCCGGAAGGTAATGCCCGCGTTGCCATCCCGGCCTTGTGCTATCGTTACGCCGAAGCCCCGTAGGGGCAAGGGTGCCCGCTAGCATACAGGTTGTCTTCGCAGATTTAAAGTTTTATCCCCGCTTCCGAGCGGGGATTTTTCGTAATTTGCGTTTACGCAGGCTCGCGGGGCAATGCTATAGGCGTTTTTTTTTGAAATTGCTGAAAAATACAGACTAAATGGGGTGGATACGTGCGTTAGGTCTGTATAAACGCCAAAAAGAGCTCTTTGCGGCTCGTGAACTTATTCATATTGACTGACAAATTAAAATAATGTAATTTCCTTATACGGAGCTGGTGGACTATATAAAGCATATGTCAAAACCTATTGGACTATTGAAGCCAAATGGTTATTCAGAAATAAATTTTGGCAATGCAATAGGTGGCTTTCGCTTGATGAGGAAAATAAAATGATATACCTTCTGTTTCTTTTCTTCATTTCTATCTCGGTGCTGTCATGTTCTATAGACGATCCGGATGATAGCCCTCGTTTTACAAGAGTTTTTTTGAATAGCGAGGCGGAACAAGATTCATTTTTGTTTGACACGCTATCCAAAATCAATATCGGGAAATACGGTTACGCTTCCTTTTTAAATCCTAACTCAAATCTAGGCTTGGATACGGTGACAATACCATTGGATGGAGGTTTTTCAAATTGTACTGTTTATCCTATTTTTTTTTCTTGTCATTCCCATAGTAAAAGTTGTCCCTCAGAACCGCGTTCTTCGGACACAGTCTTTATCAATTATGGCGAATCAAAATTGACAGATTACCTGCCCTATCGAAAAATTCCAGAACTTGATACGCTAAGAATCAAGAAATTATTTACGACGGCAAATGTTGATGAAGGTATAGAGCTTTCGGATACGATTGAATCAAATTACAAATTCTCTCAGAACGGGCTCCCCTCGGGTGTAGATTTTTATAACGTTCGTACCGCCGACAGAGCCAAAATTCAGGGTCCTTACACACCCGACAATTGCGCCATCCGTGTTTCATATCCCAGTTTGTCAGTATACGCCTATCAATTGCAAAAAAAGAACAATTCAGCGGTTGTTCCCAAGGATACGACAATCACCTGGACATTGATTTACACGGATCAATACGGTCGTGGCGATTCCCTTGAAGTGAAAACTAAGTTCCGCTAAAGTCTGCAAAGGGCGCTTTTCACAAACTGCTGGCTGGCCGCAAGCCGGCAGTTTTTTATAGCGCGCTGAAGAATGCATCGGCGAGAGCGGCGCGGAAGGCGTGGATGCGGTCGGCGTTCGGTTCGCGATGTGGGTAAGTGAAGTTGGAGAGGAGTATTGCGGCGGCGCCTGCGACGGGGTCGGCGACGATGCTCGCCCCGGTAAAGCCCGTTTTGCCGAAGGTACGGGGCGACACGCGCGACCCCATGAACTTGCTCTGGGCAAGTTCCCAGCCGAGGGCTGTGCAGGCGCCCGCAGAAAGCGGGCCCGCGGCATTCGGGCCGGTTGCGTCGGAGTCGCCCGCGTTTGAACTGCCTGCGGGTATGAACGGCGCGGCGTCTTCCCGCGTGAACGCATTGCGGCTCACCATCTCGAGGATGCCTGCGGGTGCGACCCGAATCTCTTCACCTGCGGCGTTGACCGCCGTCCCGTCATTCAAAACCATCTTCACGAACTTGAGCAAGTCGGGCACGCAGCTGAACATGCCTGCGCTCCCGACGGGGAAGAGTTTCCGCAACACCCATGCGCTCTCGTCGTGGATTTCGCCGCATATCTCGCGCCCGCGGAACTCGCAGATTTCGGTCGGGGAGATTTCTTCTTTCGGGATCGGGTTCCATTCGCGGGTGAGCGGGTCCCAGCCGCTTCGCGTCATGCCGAGCGGCTCGAAGAACCGCTCGCGGCCCTGCTGCTGCAGGTCCTTGCCCGCGATGCGTTGCAGTATCATGCCGAGCAGCACGCTTGCCGGGTTCCCGTAGTTGAAATCCGCTCCGGGCGCTTTTGAGAATTTGTATGTAAAGAGCGCGTCGAGGATGCCTTCGGGCGGGAGCGTGCGCAAGGTCTTCATCGGAACGCGGTAATCCAGACTGTGCGTGAGCAGATGGAATACGCGGATGTCGTCGCGGTAGTTGGTCTGCATTTCGGGAATGTAGTCCGCGACCTTCGTGTCGAGCCCGAGCTTGCCTTCGAGAATGTAGCAGAGCGCGAGCGTCGATGTGGGGCAGACCTTCGTGAGGCTGGCGATGTCGAAAACCGTATCCGCGGGAGTGTTGTGGGTTACGATGCGCGTCGAGCCGTCGGGCAGGATGAACCCCGCGACCGCCTTGTTGAATATACCTTCGGTTTGCGCGCGCTGTAAAAGCGCCCTGATTGCATTTTCGTCGTACATCGAGAAACCTCTTTCAAGAATTATAGCAATAATTTAAACTGGAGTTTTTTATCTTATTTGTTATGCAAGAAGAGCAAATTGACATTCTGAATCCTGACGGCACCCCTGCGGGCTATTCCTGCGGGCGCACGCGCGTGCATGCGGAAGGCCTGTGGCACCGCACCATTCACGTATGGGCGTTCAACAGCGAAGGGAAAATACTGTTCCAGCTGCGGGCCTGCGTGAAGGAAAACAATCCCGGCCTTTTGGACACGAGCTGCGCGGGGCATATTTCTGCCGGCGATACGAGCATCAACGCCGCCGTGCGCGAACTGCGCGAGGAACTGGGCGTCAAGAAGAGTCCGCGCGACCTCGAATACCTATTCGAGGTCAAGTACGCGTGCGTACTTAACGGCGGCTCCTACATCGATAACGAGTATTACGACGTGTACAGGGTGACGCTTAGCGATGAAGAGGCCCGCTCTCTCGTACCGCAGCCCGGCGAAGTCGACAGTTTCGTCTGGATGACACGCGATGAATTTTTCGCGAAGCACAAGCTGCATCCCGAAAAGTTCGTGGAGCATCCGGAAGATTTTCAATGGCTTATGGAGAATGCCCGATGACGATGTACAAGAATACGGCTCTCGTGCTTGAAGGCGGCGGAATGCTCGGTGCCTACCTGTCGGGCGTGCTCGACGTGATGCTCGATAATGGACTCAAGTTCGGTGGTTACGCCGGAACGTCGGCGGGCGCCACGCACCTGTGCAACTACCTCTCCGAACAGCGCGATAGGAACAGGCGTGTCGACGTTATCCATTCGGCGAGCAAGCGCTACATGGGATGGGGCAACCTCATCCGCACCGGCGATTTCTTTGAAGTCGATTACTGTTACAGGCAGATTCCCTACGTTATCGACCCGTTCGATTTCGAGAAGTTCCGCGAGAACGCCGCTCAGTCCGATTTCTATGCCACTGCGACGAATCTGGAAACGGGCGAGGGCGCCTACTTGCTGACCCGCGAACTTGACACGCCCGAAGGCATGGACAGGATCCGTGCGTCGGCCTCGCTCCCGCTGCTGAGCCACATCGTGGAAGTCGACGGCATGAAACTTGTGGACGGCGGTACCGCCGACAGTATCCCGTTCGAAATCATGGCGAAGAAGGGCTTCGAAAAGCAGGTTGTCATCGTGACGCGCCCCGAGGGCTATGTCAAGGAACCGAATTCGCTGATTCCCCTGTTCAGGGTAGTCTATCGCAAGTATCCGAAGTTTGTCGAAGCTTCGAAGAACCGCCATATCCGTTACAACCAGTGCTTGAAAACGCTTGACGAATGGTGCAAGCGCGGGACTACTTTCCGGATCCGGCCTAGTGCGCAGTTGAATGTCGCGCGCCTCGAGAAGGACAAGTCCAAGCTCGCGCGCCTCTACGACCTCGGCGTGAAGGACGCTATCGCAATCATGCCGCAACTCATGGAATTTCTTAACTAGTCACACCGCAGCCTTGCGTAGCAAGGCAAGAGTGTCCACTTGCATGGCCAATGGATGCCCTTGTCTCGCCTTAGGCTCGACTGCGGCATGACGATTCTAATAACTATGTCAAAAGCGATTACCGGACACAAGTACCGCCATTATAAAAAAGAGACGATGGTCTACACCGTCGTCGGTTAGTCGTTTATCGCAGCGAATACGAGACGCCCGACCATCCGAAGGGAACCCTCTGGGTGCGCGCCCGCGAAGATTTCGAAAGCAAGGTGACGCTCGCCGACGGCACCGTCGTCGACCGCTTTACAGAAATTTAGTTCGCAGCTTTGAAAATGCGTAATTTGAAGAAGGATATTTTTTTCATCTTGCTGTTCTGTCTGTTTGTCCATGCGGAACAGTCGGATTTGTATTCGTTTTACTATAAAGGTGAAAAGATTGAGGTCTGTCATAAAGGATGTCCCGTAAAATACGAAAAACAGTACGAAAATGTACTGCTTCGTCATGAGGGAACTACTGTGTATTTGATAGGCGACGGCAGGGATGTTATAAGGTTCCTGTATGACTCTGGATTCCAACTGGAAAAATTATATGAAAACAAGGCATTTGTAGATGGCTTGATGGTGAAAACGAAAAACTATACATACAAACTAAACAAACTATTTGCGACGAATTTTGAATATAATTTATACCTTGAACATCCGACCTTTCTCGGCAATTTAATACCTCAAGATTTCTTGGAAGCATTGAAAAAAGATAATAAGAAAATGGTTTTCACAATAGCGCCAAAAAAGGTTATAAGAATTATAAAATAAAGAGGAGAAAAAATGAGTTTCAATAAAATTTCCGCTATCGTTGCTGCATTTACCTTCGGTTTAGCATTTGTCGCATGCGATTCCGATTCGTCTTCCGGCCCGCAAGACGAACCCTTTCTGATCAGTTCCAGTTCACAAAGTGTATCGCCTGCAAGTTCTGATGTCACACCGATGTCGAGCGATAGCGAGACAAGAGTGTCCAGCAGTGCCGACCCCGAATCCAGTTCATCCAGCGTTGCGCCGCAGCCGAGCAGCAGCGAGACAAGTGTGTCCAGTTCATCTGTCGCAACCGTCTCGAATGTGGATTATGGCACGCTTACTGATTCCCGCGACGGCAAGAACTACAAGACCGTGAAAATCGGCAACCTCACCTGGATGGCCGAGAACCTGAACTATGACAACAGTGCCACTGCCACGGGCTCCATCGATTCCAGCTTCTGCTACGACGGCATTCCCGCGAACTGCACGAAGTATGGCCGCCTCTACCAGGAATACGCCGCGACGGCTGTGTGCCCCGAGGGCTGGCGCCTCCCCACTGCGGATGACTGGCGCGATTTGACCAATGCCGTGAAGGAAGAATTCGGTGACAACAACGGTTCCCTGCGTGCCGTGGGCGAGTGGGAAAACACCATCTTCGGCGATAACGTCACGGCGACTAACGCGAGCGGGTTTTCCGCTCTCCCGGCCGGATACCGCGCCAAGACAGGCGAGTACGATGGCCAGGGTACCAAGGCCTATTTCTGGGGCGAGGACAACATGAATCACTACGCGTGGATTCTCTCGAACCAATACGACCTGGACAAGGAATCGCTGATTCGCGGTTACTTCGCCTACTCTATCCGTTGCATTAAGAATTAAGAACCGCGCTTCATTTCGGCAACGATCATGCCGGTGACAGTCGCTACCGCGCCCGCGATGGCGACTGCCGTAATGCGCTCCCCGAGCGCGATGACTGCCGTGATGATGGTGACCAGCGGTATGGCGTAGAGGTAGTTGCTCGCAAGTACCGTGCCGATTTGCTTCATCACCTTGTTCCATACGAGGTAGCCGAACAGCGACGAGAAAACCGTGAGGCAGAGGAAGTTGAGCGTCACGACGGGTTCCGTGAAATTTTGCCACGGGATGTCGGCTGCTTTCGAAATGCTGCCGCCCGCCTCGATGAACAGCGCGGGGATAGACGTGAGCGCACCGTAGAAGAAAATCTTGCGCGTGATAAACAGCGTGGAATATTCACCGTTGAGCTTGCGGACGACTAGCGAATAGATGGTCCACACCAGTGCCGCGCTGATGGCGAGGAAGTCGCCGAGCGGGGAGAGCTTCAGGATGAATTTTCCGTTCAGCACCACGAGCACCATCCCGATGAACGTGATAAAGCATCCGAGAATCTGCCGCTTGCCGAGCCGTTCGCTCTTGTAGAAGAGCCCGCCGAAAATCATGATGAGCAGCGGCGTGATGCAGACGATGAGCGAGACGTTGCTCGACGGCGCGAGCGAAAGCGCCGTGTTCTCCGTCCAAAAGTAGAGCGTGCAACCCGTGACGCCGCAGATAAAGAGGATCAGTTCGTGCTTCCAGTTCTTGCTGCGGAACTGCTTGTGGGATGCGATGAGCAACAGCAGGTACGTGACCACGAAGCGCATCGTGAAAATCTGCACCGCAGAAAAGCCGTGGTTCAAAAGCACCTTCGTGCTCACGAAACTCGTGCCCCAGAAGGCGACCGTCACGACGGCGAGCAGGTGCCAGAGTGCCATGTTGTTGCGCGTGGGAGTCATTATAGGCAAAAATAGTTTTTATTGCGAATTTTAGTGAAAAGCTGGTTATAGTAAAAAACTATAGCTAGATATCAGAATTGTCTATGCGAATATTTGCATAGACGCATTGACGGGAGATGGGCTTTTTCTATATTTGGTAATAAAAAAAGTTTTATATTTGAATTTGAAACTAACAAGAGGCTAAAAATGGCTAATACCGAAACTTTATGCGTCCAGGGCGGCTGGCAGCCGAAAAACGGCGAACCGCGCGTCCTCCCCATCTACCAGAGCACCACTTTCAAGTACGAAACCACCAACGACATGGCGGACCTGTTCGACTTGAAGGCTTCGGGCTATTTCTACACGCGTCTGCAGAACCCGACCAACGACGCCGTGGCTTCCAAGATTGCCGCTCTCGAAGGCGGTGTGGCAGCCATGCTCACGAGTTCCGGTCAGGCAGCCAACTTCTACGCCGTCTTCAACATCTGCGAAGCGGGTGACCATTTCATCAGCACTTCCGCTATTTACGGCGGTACGAGCAACCTCTTCTCCGTTACCATGAAGAAGCTCGGCATCGAATGCACGTTCGTCGACCAGGACGCGAGCGACGAAGAAATCGAGAAGGCTTTCCGCCCGAACACCAAGTGCCTCTTCGGCGAAACGGTCGCCAACCCGGCCGGCAAAGTTTTGGACCTCAAGCGCTTCGCTGACATCGCCCACAAGCACGGCGTTCCGATGATTGTGGATAACACGTTCCCGACCCCGATTCTCTGCCGCCCGATTGAATTCGGTGTTGATATCGTGACGCATTCCACCACCAAGTACATGGACGGCCACGCCACGGCAGTCGGTGGCTGCATCGTCGATAGCGGCAACTTCGATTGGGAAGCAAATCATGACCGTTTCAAGGGCCTTACCGAACCGGATCCGAGCTACCACGGCCTCGCTTACACGAAGGCTTTCGGCAAGGGTGCCTATATCACGAAGGCTACCGCTCAGCTTATGCGCGATTTTGGCTCCATCCAGTCTCCGCAGAATGCATTCCTCCTGAACCTCGGCCTCGAAACGCTTCACCTCCGCATGCCGCGTCACTGCGAAAACGCTCTCGCCTGCGCCAAGTTCCTCAAGAACCACCCGAAGGTGGCTTGGGTCAACTACGCCGGCCTCGAAGGCGACAAGTACTATGACCTCGCCCAGAAGCAGTTCAAGGGCGGCCTCCCGTGCGGCGTGCTCACGTTCGGCATCAAGGGTGGTCGTGAAAAGTCCATCCAGTTCATGGACAGCCTCAAGATGATCTGCATCGTGACCCACGTGGCCGACGCCCGCAGCTGCGTGCTGCACCCGGCAAGCCACACGCACCGTCAGCTCAGCGACGAACAGTTGATCGAAGCAGGCGTTGCACCGGACCTGATCCGCTTCAGCGTCGGTATCGAAAATGTCGAAGACATCATCGAAGACTTGACTCAGGCTCTCGACAAGGTGTAGTAAAGAACACTTTGTTCCTATAGTCTGTTTCGAAAATGGAATTGTGCTGGAGCATCTTGTATTGCTCCAGCATTTTCTTTTCTTTGCCGTCGGCGTAGTTGTAGTTCAAGAATTTATGATGCGCGCTGGAGTAGAATCCCCACGAGTTCATGGCGGGGATTTGCTGCTGCATGTCGCTCAGGAACTTGTTGTAGGCGGGCAGTTCGATGCCCGCGATTTTGTACACGTAGTTGCTTAAATAGTTGAGGCTCGTAAGCGGCACGTCCAGCGATTTGGATTCGTAGTTTGTCCAGATGAAGAAGGGAACCTTGTACAGCTTCTGGCGTTCGCGTAGGGTCTTGAATTCCTTGCCGTAGACTTCCTTGTAGAATTCCTTGTTTAGCCCGGGGAAGTGGTCGCCGTAGAATACGATGATGACCTTTTCTTTAATTTGTTCAAAATACCCGAGCAGGTATTTCAGGGCTTTGTCGGATTCGCGGATAAGGCCCGTGTAGAGTTCCGCGTCGGGGTATCCGGGGTGTCGCTTCAGCGGGACCTGGAGCTTTTCGCTGTCGGCATCGGGGAGGTATCCGCTGTGGTTCTGCATGGTGACGCCGTAAAGGAACAGCGGCTTCTTTTTGTGCTCGAACTTGTCGACGATGTATTCGAACATTTCCTGGTCGGTCACGTAGTCGCGGAGTTTCTTTTTTTGCGGGTAGTCTTCCAGGAAGGTCGTGGTTTCGAAACCGAGCAGCGGCCAGATGGTTTCCCTGGACCAACCCTGCCTATGGAACGGGTGCGTGGCGATGGTTTCGTAGCCGAGGCACCTGAGATGGGCGGCCATGGAATAGGCGGGCGACTTGATGTACATCTGGTAGACGGAAATGCCGTGGTTGAAGAACGCCATGGAGTTGCCCGTCAGGAATTCGTATTCGGAATTGGCGGTGCCGCCGCCGTAAACGGACGAAAGCGCGAGACCCTTGACGGTGTTTTTGTGGAGCGACTTGTAGAAAAGCGTGTCGCCGAATTCCGGGTTCAGGGTGCTGATGTCGGCGTAGGCCTCGTCCATGATGACGATGATGGAGGGAAGCTCCGCGGCGGAATCTGCGGATGCGGTGTCGGCTGCTGCCGTGTTGGATAGTACTGTGTCGGCGGTGGTGGAGTCGAGGGTCGCGGCAGTGTCGGCAGTGGCAGTTGGCGGTTGCACAATATAGCGCTCGGCGATTTCATCTGTCAGCTGGTAAGTGTAGCCTTCCGGTGTCTGCTTGAGGGTGGTGATGATTTGCGCGAAGAAGTTGACCAGGAACCCGTTGTGGGTCGAGCCCATCTTTTCCCAGCTCATCACGTAGACGGAAGGTAGCCTCGCGATGGAAATGCTTGCGCTGGCAACGCAGAGAATTGCGGCCACGATGCGCACGATTTTTTTCCGGTGGAGTTCTACCGGCTTGAGGCAGAAGCCCATCATCAAGATGAACAGGTACGAGAACAGCCCGCAGGTGGGGTTGAATGACCAGCTGAAATCGTAGTTGCCGGCGACGTTCTTCGCGATGCCGATGGCGAGGAAATCCATGGGGTTCAGCTCGTTCCCGCGGAAAGTGAAGATGTAGTAGTTCGCGAGGGAAAGGAGCATCAGGGGGATGACGCCCACGGCGAAGGAGAGTCTCGGTTTCAGGGTGATGGAAAACAGCAGCAGCGGGAGCGTGGCGAGCATCAGGAGTTCCGCGACGAAATTCCTCCAGTGCGCGATGATGACAAGCCCGATGTGCGTGTCCGCGAAGCTTTGCGAAACCTGGGTGGAAAGGAAGCAGGCGATGAAAAACCAGATGAAGGTGTAGGTCGCGTTTTTCTTTGGTTCCGCGTCGATTTTCACGAAGCTTAAAAGGACGAAGGCTATCCCGAAGGGGATGGCGGCCACTATGTAGCCCATCGCCGTGAAGGTGCAGAAGGCGATGATGCCCAGGGCGATGCTGATGGTGCGGCGGGAAGGGATTCTGATTTTCACGGCATGCGTCCAGTTCTTATTTCATCCCGTTGGCCCGGTAGTACTGGACATCTTTCAGGACTTCGCGTACCCAGCTGCTCTTGAGCGGGCTCTTGCGCCATTCGCTGTGCATGGTCTGCCTGTCGTGAATGGGGTAGAACGCGGCGACGGCGTCTTCGGTGTTCTGCGCGGTGTCGAGCGCCATGCGGAGTCTGCGCGCCCCGATGAACATCTGCTCCAGGCCTTCGCCCGTATCGAGCGCGAGCAGGCCCCTTTCGCGTTTGCTGCCTTCGTAGTTGAAGTCGAAGTCCGAAATATGGCGCGTAATCGACATGAGGAGCGCTGCGTCGGTGCTTTCGCGGATTCCCGCTTCGGTGGCGGGTAGCGCGCACAGCTGCTCGTTGCGCCAGGGTTCCCCCTTGTACGTGACGACGAGCGTGTGGTTTTCGCCTTCGCTTTGCATGTCGAGTGCGTAGCGGGGCCCGAGTTTCTTCTTCACGCCCTTGAGGATGTTTATGGTGCGGTTCTTGAATTGCTTGTAGCCGTCGAACGATAGGCGGAGCGTGTCGTCGAGCTGCGTGAGCCTTGCGGTGGTGGGCTTCTTTACGATGTCGTGGTAGACACCCACGAGCGCGGGCAGCATGTAGGCGAGTTCCGGCTGCGGGTCGTCCAGTTCACATGAGGGGTCGATGGTTATTACGCCCTGGTTGGCGAGTTCTTCGACCAGCATGCGCGAGTAGTCGCGGAAAATGGCCTCCGGCACGACCTGTTCCGACTGGATTTTCGGTTGAAAGAAGAACACGAGGGCGATAATTGCGATGACGACTGGCGGGACCACTACTGCGACGCGGACTTTGGTGCTGCGCCAGAGCGTCTTGAACATCATGCGACCCTTCTTTGTTCTGAAATACAGGACAAGGATGCAGGCTGCTATGCAGAGCCAGAACGTTGTAAGAATCGTGATGACCACAGGAGCAATATAAATTCTATTTTATGGGTCATGATGGATTCCCTTAAGAATGTAGTAGTAATTGGCGACCGTATTTTGATAAAGCCCCTGGAGGCGTCGAACCGCACGGGCAGCGGGCTGTACTTGCCCCCGAGTGTTAAAGACCACGATGCGGTGCATACGGGCCTCGTAATGCGCGTGGGTCCCGGATATCCCATCCCGGTGGCGCGCGACCCGGATTCCATCTTTACGGGCGAAAACAACGAGCAGGTGAATTACGTGCCCCTCCAGGTGCGCGAAGGCGACGAGGCGCTCTACCTGCAGGCGAGCGGTACTGAAATCGAAATCAACGGCGAAAAATACATGATTGTCGGGCAGAACGCTATCCTGCTCGTGCTCCGTAACGAGATTCCCGACAGTATCGACGCTATCTAGGCCTGCGTCTTCTTGCCCGAGAGCATCTCGTGGGCTTCCTTGATTTTCCCGATGATGTTCGCGGTGGTATCGAAGATATCCTTGATCTGGTCCAGGATTTCATTGAATAGCTGCTGGTTGCAGAACAGTTCGTCCTTGTTCTTCTTCAGGTCGCGGTAGATTTCGCGCAGTCGCGTCAGGTGGTTCGACTCCTTGCACATCACTTCGTTGATTTCCTTGCGAATCTCTTCGGCTTCCGCCTTTTTCTGGGCGATGACATTGGGGTCGTTTTCTATCAGGATGTACGTCGGGAGTGTCGCGTAGTCTTCGAACTTGCCGGACTTGAACGAGGGGCTGTTTGTCCTGAGAGCGTTCGTGCGCAGGCCAACGCCCTTGATGGAGGAATCGATGGCGACGCTGCAGCTCGTGGTATTGTGGAAGTTGCAGCGGATGCGGTTTTCGACCTGGCGCAGTTCGTTGTACGGGTTGAAATCTTCGTCCGTTTCGATATAGCGGAGCGGCACGTAAATCGGGGTGGATTCTCCGGCGATATTTATTTTGTATGAAACGCAGATTTCTCCGGCGTATTCGCGCGTGTCGTAGCTGTTGTTGGTGGTGTACAGGATGCGCTTGATCCTGCGCAGCAGATTGTCGGCGTCGTAGCGTTCGGCGAGGGCCTCGGGGATGTCCTTCAGCAGGATTTCGACCGCGATTTTCTTGTAGCCTTCGGTCAGCACGTTGTTCGCGACGGAACGGCCCCATATTGATGTCCCGAGGAACGAGGTATCCAAGAGGTTTGTTTCGGTGCGCTCGTTGAAGAATGCCGCTGCTTTTGCGAGCTTGCTCAGCACGAGCCACTTCTTGATGGACACGTAGATGTTGTTCTTGTCGCAGAGTTCCGCGAGCTTGCCTATCATGGTGAGGGAATCCTGCGAGAAGGCTATCTTCCGGAATTCCTCGTCCCACTTGTCGAATTCTTCTTTCGAGACGGTGAGTTCGGGATTGATGTTTGTCGCGGTCACGTCGTCTTGCGAGGTAAGCAGCGTGCAAAGGCTTTCGGGAGAAATGCTGTCGGGGAGCGATACGGTGAGGGCGAGCTTGTCGATGATGTCGCCGCGGGTGAGCGCTTCTTCGGGGCGTACGTCGCCGGAGACGATAAGCGGGGTGCGGCCGCGGTCCTGGAGGCCAATCTGCACCCAGTTTTTCATGTTTTCGTTACTCGGGTCGTAGCTCAGGAAAAGGACAATGTCGTAGTCATTCAGCATTGCGGGGACTTCTTGCTGGCGTCGCCCGATCTTGATGGGGTTCGCATTCTTGAATGCGGCCACGAGTCTGTCGAGGACGATGGCCTTGCCCGATCCGGAACGTCCGTAAATGTAGAAGGGTTCGCCGATAATCATCGTGAGGAACGCGAGCTGGATGCAGTATTCGCGTTCCGGGATGCCGGCTGTAAGTTCCCCCATCAATTTTGCGATGCGCTCTTTTAGAGTCATTTTTGTTCTTTTCTCCACACTGATTATATTCGTATAATAAAAAAAATAATATTTTATCTTTTTGAAAGACTCTAAAAAAGCAAAATTTTTAAATCTCTCGTTGAGAGAAAGACACCGAGGGATAATTCTGTCGATTCCGGCTTAGGCGCGAATCACGTGAAGGATTGTGTCTGTGGCGCCTTCGGAGACCGTCACGCGCTGGTATGCCACGTATATGCCGGGGTTTTTCCGCATGTCGCGGGGGAGGCGGGCGGCGTCTTTTTCTGTGATGATGACGGGGGATTGCCGGGAGAGTGCCTTGACAATCGCTTGACTGAAATGTATGTCGTGGTCGGGGCGACGGATGGTGTATTCCGGATGTATGCCGAAAGTCTCAAGATCGTGTACGAACCGCGTCGTATTGCCGATGCCGCAGATGGCAATCGGCTTGTGGCTCGCGTCTGCAAGGGCGCTTGCGGAGACGCCTTCGCTGTTGATTACGTTTGCGATTTCGAAGCGGACGTCTTTGCCGCATGCGAGGGCATGCGCGGGTTCCCCGTGGTCGGCGGGGAGGCTCCTGCAGTTGCCTGCGGGCAGCAGGTCGCCCAGGCTTGCGGGCGGGTTTCCCCAGTCGAGCCTGAAGGTAATCGCTCCGGCGAGTCGCGAGTCCTCGAATCCGTCGTCGCAGATGATGTAGTCGAAGTCCTTGTCCAGTTCGTGCGCCGTCTTGTAGCGGTTGCCGGTCGTGTATACGCGTACCTGCGGCATGCCGGCGAATTTTTGGCGCAGCATTTCCGCTTCGTCCCTTGCCTTGCTGTGGCACAGGATGGCGATTCGCGGTTTGCACGCACCTGTTTCGCCAGCGGTGGCATCGGCTGCGCCTGTTTCGCCAGCGACGGCGTTGCCTGCGCCTGTATTGTTTGCGTCTTGTGCGCATGCGTCGGGTGCATCCGTATTGCATGCGCCGTTATCGCGCATCGGATTTTTGCCTGCGTTTGCCGAAATGAATTCCGCGAGCCATGCGGTAAAGGGCGTCTTGCCCGCGCCGCCTGCGAGGTAGCTCCCGACTACGATGAGCCGCGCGTTGTTGAGCGGCCTGCCCGGTTGCAGATAAACTAAATGATGCAGCCTGTATGCGGCTCGGTAAAGGCCGGCGAGGGGGAGGAGCGGGAGACGGGAGCGCATGTCTTGCTTGCTGGATGGGCCGTCCTGAGCGGAGCCGAAGGGCCCAGAACGGCGATGCTCGTTACAGGCAGTTGCGCTTCTGCTGCAGGTAGAGGTCTGCGAGCACGAGCGCTGCCATACTCTCGACAATTACGGGGGCGCGGACGGCGACGCAAGGGTCGTGCCGGCCCTTGGCGGCGAGTTCGCCGTTTTCGCCATTCCTGCTGGCCGTCTTCTGCGACTGCGAAATCGTCGCCGTCGGCTTGAACGCGAGCCTGCATTCGATATCGGCGCCGTTGCTGATTCCGCCGACGCTTCCGCCCGCGTTGTTCGTGCGGGTGCGGAACTTGCCGTCTTCAAAATAAATTTCGTCGTTGTGTTCGCTGCCGTGCATTCTCGCTCCGGCAAAGCCGCTCCCGATCTCGAATCCCTTGCATGCCGGGATGCTGAGCATCGCCTGCGCGAGCAGCGCGTCGAGCCTGTCGAATACGGGTTCGCCGAGTGTGGCGGGAACGTTTTTCACGAGAAGCTTGACCGTTCCGCCGACGCTGTCTCCGTTCTTCTTCGCGTCGAGGATTTCGGCTTCCATCTTGGCGCTTGCCGCCGCGTCGGGGCAACGTACGGTCGAGGCTTCAATCGCCTCGTGCGTGAGTGCGTTCGTGTCGAGCGCCGGGCAGTCCACCTGGCCTACGGAATCCACCCAGGCGATAAACTCGGTGCCTGCCACCTGGGCGAGCAGCTTCATGGCCACCGCGCCCGCACACACGCGCCCGATGGTCTCGCGTGCGGAACTCCTTCCGCCGCCGCGGTAGTCGCGGAATCCGTACTTCAGGTCGTAGCACAGGTCGGCATGCCCAGGACGGTACCACTTGGCTATTTCGGCGTAGTCGCCGCTATGCTGGTCCTCGTTGAACACCGCGAAAGAGATGGGCGTGCCCGTAGTCTTGCCTTCGAATACGCCGCTCAGGATGCGCACCTTGTCCTTTTCGTTGCGGGCGGTGGTCGTCTTGTTCTGGCCGGGCCGCCTCCTGTCCAGCAGGACCTGGACGTCTTCTTCGGTGAGGGGGAGGCCTGCGGGGCAGCCGTCCAGGACCGCGCCTACGGCCGGTCCGTGGGATTCGCCCCAGGTGGTAACGGAAAAAATTTTGCCAAATGTGCTAGCCATGTCACAAAATATAGATAATGAACTAAAAATGCCGGCGAAAGCATGACTATATGCCAAAAGTTTATTATCTTTTACATAGGTTTTAGGAGATCCCTAGTGACTAAGTTTGCAAACATCGTTCTGTTGCTGATTATGGCGCTTTCTATGGAAGTGCTCGCTCAGCGCAATAACGAACTGGATTTCGCTGGGATACCTTTTGGTTCTTCCCGCGAAACTGTCATCGAAGAAGTCATGAAAATGGGCTATGAGCCCTACGGGCAGATGGGCAAGGGTGAACGTGTTGTACTCCCCATGTTCAGGTTCGGGGAACTGCCGGTGCAGGTATCGTTCATTTTCAACGCGAATGACAAGTTTTACGCCTTCGAAATCCGTACCGGCAAGGTAGAGGATTCCCGCAGGTTCAAGGCTATCGAGGCGGCCGAATACATGTCCGAGCAGTTCACGCTCAAGTATGGCAAGGCTGCGCAGGACCCCATGGTCAACGAGACGAACTTGGCCGAAGGTCGGAACAATTACCAGGAATGGTATGGCGTGAAGCTTTTGAATGCCTTCACGGCTATCATCAAGAAGGGCGGCAAGTACTTCGTGCTCGGATACGTGGAACATCGTACGCTCATGAAAGAAGCTGCGGTCCAGAAAAAGGGCAAGGAAAAGGCTGCGCCTCAACCGGTGTTCTAGGTCGGACCTCGCTCCTAAGTCTAAGATACATAATAAGTTAAACAAAAACAAAGCCCCCGGATGAATCCGAGGGCTGATTTTGTACAAATTCATTTTTTAAGAGCGCGATTCCCGCGCCGTCACTAGCTCTTGAACTTGTCGAGGGCGTTGTTCGGGCCGATGAGGAACAGCACGTCGTCTTCTTGCAGTACGATGTCGGCGAGGTTACCGATCTTGGGCGTCGGTTCCTGCGGGTCGCGGATGGCGATGACCTGCACGCCGTACTTGTGGGTGATGTTCAGGTCCTTAAGCGTCTTCCCGAGGAATTCCTTGGGGCACACGACTTCCACGATGCTGAAGCCTTCCATGAACGGCAGGAAGTCGAGCATGTTCGGGCGGTTCAGGCGTTCGGCGAGCGCGATGGCGGAGTCCCTTTCCGGGTGGAAGATGTCCGAGACACCGAGCTTCTCGAGGATGCTCGAGTGGGCGGCGCTACTGGACTTCGCGATGATGTGCTTCACGCCCAGTTCCTTGAGGTTCAGCACGGTGAGGAGGCTTGCCTCCAGGTTCTCGCCGATACAGACGATGACGGAATCCGCCTTCTGGAGCGGGATGCTCGCGAGCTGTTTTTTGCGGGTGGAGTCGGCGACCATGGCCTGCGATACGGTGCTGGAGATGTCCTGCACCTTTTCGGGATGGTTATCCACCACGAGCACGTCGTGCCCGAGGCTCGTCAGGTGACGGGCGAGGAAGATGGCGGAGTTGCCGAGACCGATAATGATGTATTGCTTGGATGCCATGCTTTTAAATGTAGTTAATAGTTACTAGGCACCTGCGGTGCAGTTATTAGTTAATAGTTACTAGTTACTAGAAATTAAGGTCTAGAGATGTTTATTGCCTAAAAGTTACTAGTAACTAGTAACTCGGAACTCAGAACTAGTAACTGCCGCTATACAAAACTTGGCAACTTGTTGCCTAGTTGCTGTTATCCACTATGTGGAGAAGCGGCCTAGCCGACCATGATGTCTTCTTCGGCGAACCAGGTGGTGTTCTTGACCTGGCCTGCGACGGCGGAGATGAGGAACAGCGGTCCCATACGGCCGATGAACATCACGCAGCAGATGACAATCTTGCCTACCGTGGACAGTTCGCCCGTAAGTCCCATCGAGAGCCCGCAGGTGCTGTAGGCGCTGATGACCTCGAATAGGATCCTGAGGAAGGGGGTACCGTTCTCGTTGAAGCCGGTGCCCGCCGGGATTTCGGTGATGAGGAGGACCATCGTGGCGAGTGCAATCACGACGATGGCCACCACGAAGATTCGCACGGCCTTGTCGACCGTGGTTTCGGGAATGGTGCGGCCCATGACCTGGGTCTTTTCGCGGCCGAGCAGGCGGTTGAACCCGAGCAGCCCGATGACCGCCGCCGTGGTGACCTTGATGCCGCCACCGCAGCTACCGGGATTTGCGCCGATAAACATGATGATGATAAAGAAGAACAGGGAACTGGCGCAGAGGGCCGGAGTGTCTATCGTGTTGAGGCCCGCCGTACGGCTCGTGAACGCCATGAAGAACGTCGTCTGGAGCTTGTCGAAGAGGCTTAAGCCCTCGAGCGTGTTGCTCCATTCGGTTATGGTAAAGGCCACGATGCTCGCCGCGATGATGACGAACGTGCAGAACGTCGCGATGCGGGTGTGGAGCGAAATCTTGCGGAACTTGCGGTGCTTGAAGTCGAAGGCGTACTGCAGTTCGGTGATGGCGAGGAAGCCGAATCCGCCCGCCAGCGCGAGGATGCAGGTCGTGATGTTCATGACCGGGTTCAGCTGGAACTGCACGAGCGAATCGGGGAAAAGCGTGAACCCGACGTTGCAGAATGAACTTACCGCTTGGAACAGCGAGCAGAAGAAGCGGTCGTAGAGTTCCATGTCGCTGAACTGCGTGAAGTAGAATACGCCGCCGATGGCTTCGAGGATGAACGTGAAGGGGAGCACCGCCATGAGGATGCGCTTCGCGTCGACGTTACCTTCTTGCGTGAAATCCGAAAGCAGTACCGACTGGTGGTTGAAGCCCGGGTGCATGCCCGCGAGCAGAATGAGCACCGTAGATACGGTCATGATACCCAAGCCGCCCAGCTGCATGAGGATGATGAGCACCCAGTCGCCGAAGTTCGTGAAGGTGCTGCTGATGTCGATGACCGAGAGTCCCGTGACGCAGACGGCAGATGTCGCCGTGAAGAGGGCCTGCAAGAAGTCGATGGGTTCGTGCGTAGATACCGGCAGGCGGAGAAGGACTGCACCAACGGCAATGAGCAGCAGGTAGCCGAGAACCACCAGGGTAATCGGGTTCGCTTGTTTCTTCGGCTTGAAGACATTCTCGGAAGTCGTGTCCGAGAAGGCCTGGTACTTCGATTTCAACATGGGGAGAAAGATAGTAATTTCTAGATTTGGGCGCGTTATGAAGAACATGCGTGCCATTCTCATGCCGATAGCGATTGTCCTCGGAATCCTGATTCCGCAGGCGCACGTGCTTTCGCCCATGATGCCGTTCTTGATCGGCACCATGATGTTTTTGACTTTCGTGACGAAAATCCCCCCGCAAACGCACGGTTATACCTTCAAGATAGAAATCCGCGCGCTCGCGGTGAGCCTTCTGCTCGTTGCCGCCCTCGCGGGTTTTGTTAAGTTGTTCGACCTCCCGCGCGAAGTGCTGCTTGGTGGCGCCATCATCGCGCTTTGCCCGCCGGCCAATGCCGCCCCCGCGATGGCCAAGATGCTCGGCGGTTCGGCGTCGCTTGCCCTCAAGATATTCCTGAGCGGAAACCTCATCGCATGCTTTTCCATCCCGATTGTGTTCGGTTACCTCACCGGCACCGATGCGAGCCTGAGCGACATCTCGATGAAGATTTTCAACACCATTCAGCCCATCATCAGCATTCCTCTGGCATTTGCGCTGGGCCTGCGCGCGTTTTACCCGGAACTTGCCGACCGCGCCGCGAAATACCAGAAGTACACGATGTTCGTGTGGACTTTCTCGGTATTCGTGATTTTGGCGAAGGCGAGCTACGACATACGCGAGATGGGGTTCATGGACTTGTGGAACAGCGGCAAGCTCCCGATGATGGCGGGCATCTCGCTGGTGCTTTGCATATTGCTTTTTGCCCTCGGGTGGTTTGCCGAAAGGAACCGCCGCCCCATCGAAGGCTCGCAGAGCATGGGGCAGAAGAATACCACGCTCGTCATCTGGATTGCGACCCTGTATGCGGGCCCCGTCGTGGCGCTTGCCCCTACGTGCTATGTGGTATGGCAGAACCTGGTTTTGAGTTTCATGTCGGCGCGCATCAAGCCGAAAGATCAGGCGAACGCGGAGCCAGGAAATAGCGCTCCCGCGAAAACGGAATAAAAAATTTACGTCATCCCGCATTCCGTATAGCTGGTTTTGTTCATATATTTTCCTATATGAGCCTTGTTTATAAATACTCGTTGTTGGCGCTTGTTGCCTGTACCTTGATTTCCTGCAAGTCCGAAAATGCGACTGTCCTGCATAAAAAGCCGGCTTCGCAGGCCGAGGCTTTTATTCGCGATACAAGTGCGTATGTAACGGTTGTCGATACGAGCGTTCACGATAGTGTATTTCGCGAAGAGACTGTCCCTGTGGAGCAGGGCGGGTTCGTAGAGTATTTTAACGGCAGAAATCAGAAAAAGATAAATGCGACGAAGATTTTTTATGCCTATTCCGATTCCATAAGCCCCTTTGTCAAGGGACATTCGGAAAGCCCTACTTTTGCGGACATGGTTGCATTGGCGTATGCCAGGCACTACCCCATGGAAATTAGTCCGGATGATGTCTGGCTCATGCTTCTGGACGGTTTCCGGCTGCATGTAAAGAGCAATCGCGACGCCTTGAAGGACCGCTTTGTGGGTCCGGGTGCAGATACCAGCATCAAGGTTTCTGCGAACTGGCTGACGCTGGAATCTTCGCACGGGGAATGGTCCGGTGTCATCACGGCCCTATTTGACGAATTGCAGCAAAAAATTCCCGCCGAAACCGCGGAACCCCTGCGGACGAAATTTTCGACCACGAGTCCCACTGACTACAATATTTCCCGTGCTATGGTCCTGTCGGTCGCTTCTGAATACTATTCCTACTCGGTGTACACGCTCTGCGGTATTCCCCGGATAAAGATTGAGGGGACTAGGCAGGACTGGCTATTACTGAAGGAGGCCTTCAACAAGCTTGCATCGCGGCTCGATATGGAATGGTGGTCGGAACAGTTGAACCCGATTCTCGACGAATTTGCAAATGCGTTTGACGGGAAATCCGGTGTGGAATTCTGGCAGCGCATCTTCAAGATACCGGAACAGGAGGGTTGCGGAAATGAGCTGTTTAGCGGCTGGCTGACGAAGTTCTATCCGTACCTCTTTAACGATGAAAACTCTGAATTCAAGAGACGTACGGAATGGAATGGTGGTATCGAGTTCGAGCAACTGCCAAAGGTCATCTCGTCGTTTGACATAAAATGGGATTACCTCGGCCGCGAAATTCCCCTGAAGCTTACCACGGGATTTGTCGGCATCCAGGTGGATACGGCAACGGGAATGCTGAAGGCCTCCAGGGGGTATGCCCTGCGTTCCCACTGTGGCTGGTGCAACATGAATAAACTTTCGGGCACGCTGGAATACATTCCGGGAAAGCCGCTCCGGTTGCAGGAAGCTCTCGCCATTTCGGATTCGATGAATTTCTATGACAGGAATGGCCTTGTTTATGCGACACACGACCGCGCCGAAATCGAAAAATTTGCCATGGTTGCCGATTACGAGGAAGAATACTTGGAAGATGTTTTTGGAGTCCAGGTGCTTTTTGATGGCGTTAAGCCTTCTGTATCAGTCAACCTTTATCGGAAAGGCGAATTGATAGAGCATTTGTCCTATTTTGCAAAGCTGAATCCAGAAGTGATTCCCGATTCGGCCTCCATTGGGGCGATGCAGGGAATCCATGGCGCGGGCGCATGGAAAAACAGGGACCGCATGGAGGCGTTCTTCAAGGAGCGGAAAATTTCCACTGAAGGCGAGTCCGCGGAATTCGCACACGAAAAGTCTATCCCGAAACTGGATGTCAAAGTAATTGTAGACTCATTTGCTATTAAAGAAGGCAAGTCGCTTAAGGAAAATTTGCCAGTGAAGTTTTATAAAGCGGGACTGGCCGATAATGTCAAGTCTACATGCGGCTGGCGACTTGAAAGGGCTTTTTACCGCCATTATAAGGAAGGGCAGGATGTGACTGTGGATGCCGAACTTACTTTCGGTGAAGAAGGCCGTGTCGTCAAGGTCGATATGGACACGGAACACCCTGTTTACAGGGATTTCTTGCAAGAGGTCAAGACAGTCCTTTATTACGGATGGATGTTTCCGCGGCTCCACTACGTGGTAGTAGAGGGCGAACGCGCACAGGAAATCGTACATTCTATAAAAATTCGTGTTACCTTCTCGAAGGATAGCCGGACAAAGAAATGACCCACGCAGAACTTGTCAAGAGCCTCCTCGAAAATCAGGACCTGAAGTACCGCGATTTTCACGCATCGCTTTTGCCGAATATCGACAAGAAGTCGATTATCGGCGTGCGCGTCCCCGTGATGCGTAAAATCGCGAAGGAGTTCATGGATTCTGCGGCGAAATGCGTGGCGGGTGCGAAGTCGGCGGTAGGGAAGTCGGCGGCAAAAACTATGCCGAAGGATGTTGCGAATTTTTTGGACAAGCTGCCGCACAAGTATTTCGAAGAGAACCAGGTGCACCTCCTTGCGGTCGAAAAGATCAAGGATGCGGACGAGTGCCTGCGCCGTATCGAACAGTTCTTGCCTTACATAAACAACTGGGCGGTTTGCGACGGCAAGTCCCCGAAGGCATTGCTTAAGGACGAGGCCCGCTTTTTGGCCCGCATCAAGGCGTGGCTCAAGTCGAGCAAGCCTTATACGGTGCGTTTTGGCGTGAACATGCTCATGAACTTTTTCCTGGACGAGCGCTTTGACAAGAAACACCTGGAAATGGTCGCCGCAATAGACGAGAACCTGTTTGACGATTCTGATACCGGTGCCGCAAAGTCCTCGATAAATGCAGCGCGCCCCACGGACCGCTACTACGTGCAGATGGTCATTGCCTGGTACTTCGCGACGGCGCTCGCCAAGCAGTGGGATAGCGCGTTCCCTTACGTAAAGAACCGCAAGCTCTCGCCGTGGATTCACGCCAAGACTATCCAGAAGGCGTGCGAGAGTTACCGCATCACCGACGAGCAGAAAAAAGTTTTGCGCGCCTTGAAGTAGGCCCGTGTTTCCGGCGTGGCAGGCTTATTTCGAGAGCCTGTGGTTCACGTGCGCTTCGACCACGTTCACCACGTAGTCGCCGAGCTTTTCGCAGTCGTTTATCAGGTCCATGTAGTGCACGCCCATCTGGTAGCTGTAACGCTGCGCGTTCAGGTCGTTCACGTTCAGTTCCTTGAGCATCTTGCGGTAATCGTTGATTTCGAATTCGAACGCTTGGACTGCCTTCGGGTCGGCATCGGGCCTGTTCTCGACAACCAGGAGCATCTGGGTGAGCATCTGGTCGCAGAATTTCATCATGCCGTCAATGCGGCAGTACTGTTCTTTGGTGTAGTCCTCGCCGCACTTGAACTTGCGATTCAGAACGCGGGCCATATTGTAGCAGGCGTCGCCGATACTCTCGATTTCGGAAATTTCCTTGAGCATGCACTGCAGCTTGGTCTTACTTTCGGGGCTCAGGTGGCCTTCGCTTACTTTGTTCAAATACTCGCCGATTTCCATTTCCAGCTTGTCGCTGATGCCTTCGTACTTTTCGATGCGGGCGAACAGTTTCGCGAATGCGGCTTCGTCTTTTAGCCTGAGGAGTTCAGGCACGAAGCGGAACATCTTGAGCGTGCGTTCGGCGAACAGGTTGATTTCCTTGCGGGCTTCGAACAGCGAGAGTTCCGCGGTGCTCATGAGGCCGCCGCTGATGAACTTGATGCTGAAATCTTCGGGGTCTTCCTTTTCCTTGATGATCTTGCAGATGAGCTTTTCCATCGGCTTGATGAACCAGATGAGGAGCGCCACGTTGCAGAGGTTGAACGCCGTGTGGAATCCGGAGAGGGCGTAGGTCACGCGGACGCCCGCATGGGCGATTTCTTCTTCGGTTTGGGGCACGAAGTTCGGGTCGAAGCCCACGAAATGACATACCATGTTCACGAACGGGTGGAATATGATGAGCACCCACACCACGCCGAACACGTTGAAGAGCATGTGGGCGAGGGCCGCGCGCCGCGCCTGCGTACTCGCCGAGAGGGCCGCGAGGTTCGAGGTGACCGTGGTACCGATGTTTTCGCCCATCACGAGCGCGATGCCCTGGTAAATCGGGAGAACGCCGCTGGAGCAGAGGAGCAACGTGATTGCCATGATGGCCGCGGAGGACTGCACGCACATCGTCAGGATTCCTCCCAGGAGCAGGAACAGGAGCGTCGAGAGCATGCCCCAGTTGCCGCAGGTCGCGAAAAATTCGATGACCGCCTTGTTGTGCGAGAGGTCCATCGCGACGGCGTTTTCGCGGAGCGTCGTGAGGCCGAGGAACATGAACGAAAATCCGAAAATGAATTCGGCGAAGCTCTTCACGCTGTTCTTACGCACATACGAAAGCGCGATGGCGAGCCCGAAGAAGGGCCACACGAAGCTGCTCATGTTGAACTGGAATCCGAACACCGACATGATCCACGCCGTGGCCGTGGTTCCGATATTTGCTCCCATAATAACAGGAATGGCCTGCTTAAGCGTAAGCAGACCAGCATTAACGAAACTGACAGTCATGACGGTGGTTGCAGTCGAGGACTGCACGGCGGCGGTAACGAACGTACCCGTAAGGAGTCCACCCGCTCGGTGCTTGGTCATGGTTCCAAGGACTGCGCGGAGGTGTCCGCCGGTGAGTTTTTGCAAGCCTTCGCTCATCGTTTTCATGCCGAACATGAGGAGCGCGAGGCATCCGATCATCTTGAGGATCATTAGAGTCATAGGACCATCCTATTATGTGGCGCCACTTACCGGGGTCATCGTCGCTGCCTTTCAGCTAGTCCGGATTTGCGGCGTAGATTTATTTTGTTTCTGTTTGCCTGCAATGATAGAAAAAAGCGGGCCTCGTTTCAAGGGAACGCGGGTGCAGGCGTGATTGCCGCTACGGCATGGAATGGTACCCCGGTTTGCGGTGGGGTAGTGGACTATTGCGTGTTTTTTTTGTATTTTGTTGTCTGTATGTTGAAGAAAACCCTGCTGCTTTCGTTTCTGATGTGTGCCGTCGCCTTTTCTGCGAGTGGAAGTTATTGGAATACGGCTCTTGGCGGGGTTACATTGGATCACCTTTCCATGCCGGCTTCTCCGCGTGGAGCCGCGCTTTCGGGTGCCGGCGTCGCTGACCCCACCCGGGTATCTGAGGTGACCCGCAACCCCCTGGCCATCACGCGCATGCGGTCCGCTGAATTCGGGCTGAACCAGATCGTGTTCGGCGATGCGGGTGCAGATGACTTCGTTTCACTTTATTACGGGCTTCCGCTGGGCGAAAGTTATGCGCTTTCCCTCGGGCTCGAATACCTCGGGACAAACGACATCGAGGGCCGTGACGAGAACGGTGAACGTACCGCGTCATACGGGATGTATAGCTGGGTCGCACAGGCGGGTTTCGGTAACCGCGGCAAGGCGTTTGGGTGGTCGCTCACTGCGCGTTTCGCGTACCAGACTATCGACGACGAATCGAATATCGCAATCCTTGCCGATGGTGGCGTAATTTACCGCGTCATGCAGTACATTTCTTTCGGTGCGACGATCACGAATTTCGGGTACGTGACTGACAGCGAATACAGTGGTGCACACGAAACCGCCCCGCTGGCCCTGCAGGCAGGCATTACGGGCATTGTTCCGGTCGCGCGCATTTTCAATCTCGAGAGCCTTTGGGAAGTCCACCTCTCCGCCGATATCTACCGCCGTGCCGACATGGACGATCCCGAATGGCGCTTCGGTACCGAAATCGCCTACCAGGAATTCCTCCTGTTCCGCATGGGTTACGCGCTGCGCCCGCATACCGAAGACGGCTTCAGCGCCGGTATCGGTTTCGCCTTCGGCATGGTCGTGTTCGACTACGGCTATTCGCCGCGCCCCGCGCTTGGTTCCGGCAACCACTACCTCGGTCTCGGCGTGCGCTTCTAGCGGCTTTCCCGTCTTAGCACGTCGAGTGCTTTTGTATCTGGTACGTGATGCTTCCGCGGCTGATTCCCAGCTTGTGCGCTGCGCGGCTCTTGTTCCAGTCGCATGATTCGAGCGCTTCCTTGATGACTATCCATTCGGGAGCGATGGCGCGTTTCTTTGCCCACAGGTTCTCTCCGCTCATCCGTTTCTGGACGATGCTCTCCTCGTTCACGGCGGTCGACGAGTATTCCTCGCAGAGGACTTCCCTGATATGGATTCCGTGTGATTTCAGGAGCGCATAGCGCTGCAGTACGTTTTTCAGCTGGCGCACGTTGCCGGGCCACTTGAACTGCTTGAGCGAATCGATTTCGTCGAGCGAGAGCCTGCCTTTGGGCGGTTCGAAATGTGTGCGTCTCGCGTTTTCGCAGATGCCGCTCCAGATATTTACCGCGATTTCGTCGAAGTCGCTGCGGTCGCGCAACGGCGGGATGAATATCGGGAAAACGTTCAGCCTGAAGAACAGGTCTTCGCGGAAGCGCTTCGCGGCGATTTCCTTTTTGAGGTCGCGGTTCGTGGCGCATATCAGCCGGAAGTCTACGGGTATGCTTTTCGACGAACCCACGGGCAGCACCGCCTTCTCTTGCAGGATGCGCAGGAACTTGCTCTGGGCGTCGAGCGGAAGTTCCCCGATTTCGTCGAGGAAGAGCGTGCCTCCGTTTGCGGCGCGCACGATTCCCTTCTGGTCGGCGTAGGCGCCCGTGAATGCGCCCTTGACCGAGCCTTCGAGCGTGCTTTCGATGAGGTTCTGCGCGAGCGCCCCGCAGTTGAGGGCGACAAACGGGCCGAACCTGCGCGGGCTGTGGTCGTGTATGTAGCGGGCGGCGACTTCCTTGCCGGCGCCCGATTCCCCCTGGATGAGGACGGTGACGGACGAGTTCGCCGCGATCTGTAGCAGTTTTTTCGGATCTTTCATAGGGTCTCCTAACCATAAAACGATTTCGCGGCCGTTTTATGCCGTCGGAGCCCCGGTTTTTTACATTCGCGCTAGAATTTTTACAAAATAGGAGGCGTTGAGGCCTCCTTCATTAAGGTGTTTTGCGGGATTGGGGGTTGTTTGCGTGGACTGCATTACCTGGGGAGATTGAGGTCGTAGTAGCTCTTGGCGGCGATCCTCGCGACGCAGTGTTCAAAATCATACCCGGTGTCGATTTGATACGCTACGGCAGCGGTAAACTTTTCGTGGTTGGAATATTCCCATTCTCCTAGGTTGAGATGGTCCTTGTATTCCGCTTTGCAGTAGTCGGCGTTCATGTATTGGAGGATGTCAACTACCGTACAGACGGTATCACCGTTACTCACTTCGGCCTGCAGATAACGGTTCTCCTCTGCGATAAAGGGACCGTCCTCTTGCAAATAAAGGTCGACGTCCTTCACGTTGACGGTATATGTCTTTCCGAGCATTTCGATGGTGGCGCTAGTCTTTGTTTTTGATGTAAATACGGCACCGTTATTTTCGGCATTGGCAAGTACGTCTGCGGTATCTATGCTCCAGATTGTGTATGGTAAGATTTCAGGGTAGCTGCCCCCGAGTGTGCGGATAATTTCCGACATGAAGTAGGAATTCATGAAGTCGCTGTGTTCATTCCAGTAAAGGTCATGGTTATATTGGTAACTGATCTCGACTTTCTCCTTGGAAAAGTTCATTGTTTGGTTAGCGTATCTGTTTTTTTTGGACCACTTGCCATAGAGATTCCCCGGGATGCCGCCGACCAGGCTTTTGCTGTCGCCAGGTTTGCCGTTGTAAACGCCGTAGAGCACCAGTTCGTCGCCATCGAAGGCGTAAGCAAAGGAATCCGGCCTGAAATTGATGTTCACTTTTTTCCAAGTGAAGTTGTCCCCCTCCACGACGCACATCATGGTTTCCCAGTTTTCAAGCGACATTGTCAAGATATGCTGAGATTCGTCGACATGGAGTGATTTAGTTATTGAAAAGACTTTAGCAGCATCTTCGTTGTTTGCATTGGAAGAGATATCGTCGCCACAGGCGGTCAGGAGCACAGCTGATACCACGGCGCTGATAAGGAAATGTTTCATGTTTTCTCCATTCTAGGAAGCACTTTAATTTATTTATATGGCAATATATCTTTTTTTGGGGGGAGGAATATGTAAAAATGCGCGTTTTTGCGGCGAAATGCCGTTTTGCGGTCCTGAAAAAGCCTAAACCTTGCCGCCCAATCCCCATTTTTCTACATGGCACTCCTTCGGAGTGCATGTAGCTCGGCTCGGTCATGTCAAGACATAAATGTCTTGCCGCAACGCTCGCCTTTTGACGCCTTCGGCGTCCGTGGCTACGGCTCAAAGATGAAAAAACAAGTTTTTTCGCCTTGCTCGCCTTGCACACTTTTGCTACATTTCGCTCCGCAACAGTTAATTACTGTGGCAGACATAGACAAGTAAACCAAAGTGGCTGGCCAGATGGGTAGGCTTGGGCAAGTCCCCGAACGGGGATTGATCGTGAGGAAAGCGGTCGCGCTCGAAGCCGAGAGGTTTGGTGGCCCGAAAGGAAAAAATGAGTCAAAGAATCGTATGCAAGTTCGGCGGCAGCTCTGTCGCCGATGCCGGCCAGTTCAAGAAGATCAAGGCCATCGTTGAATCCGACAAGAACCGCAAGGTCATCGTCGTTTCCGCCCCCGGCAAGCGCAATCCCAAAGAGACGAAGCTTACCGACCTCCTCTACAGCACCTACGACCTCGCCTCCAAGGGCCTCGACTTTTCGACCCCGTGGAACCTGATCCGTCAGCGCTATGACGAAATCTGCAAGGACCTGGGTCTCGAAGACAAGCTGACCGAAGATCTCGACAGCCTCGAAGACAAGCTGAAGAACCACCCCGAATCCGTGAGCACGGACTTCCTCGTGAGCCGTGGCGAGTTCCTTTGCGCACGCCTCATGGCCAAGTACCTGGGCGCAAACTTCGTCGATACCTTCCCGCTGATTACCTTCGACGACAAGTACCGCATTACGCCGAAGACCTACGAAGACATCGCGAAGACCTTGTCCGACGAGAACCAGCTTTACGTGCTGCCGGGCTTCTATGGTGCAAACCTCCGTGGCGAAGTCAAGACCTTCAGCCGTGGCGGCTCCGACAT
>CACXXH010000044.1 GCA_902771595.1 Fibrobacter succinogenes
CGGTGACAACGTCGGTCTTCTCCTCCGCGGCGCCGAAAAGAAGGACATCGTCCGTGGCATGGTTCTTGCCGCTCCGAAGTCCGTGACTCCGCACACCGAATTCAAGGCTGAAATCTACGTTCTCACGAAGGACGAAGGTGGCCGCCACACGCCGTTCATGAACGGCTACCGTCCGCAGTTCTACTTCCGCACCACCGACGTGACTGGCACGATCCAGCTCCCGGAAGGTGTCGAAATGGTGACCCCGGGCGACACCGTGACCATCCACGTGAACCTCATCGCCCCGATCGCCATGGAAAAGCAGCTCCGCTTTGCTATCCGTGAAGGCGGCCGCACGGTCGGTGCCGGTTCTGTTACCGAAATCATCAAGTAATAGAGTAAAAAATGCCTAGAGAACTCATCGTGCTCGAATGCACAGAATGCAATCAGCGCAACTATGATTGCGACAAGAACAAGCGTCTTCACCCTTCCCGCGTGGAATACAAGAAGTACTGCCGCTTCTGCCGCAAGCATACCGTTCACAAGGAATCCAAGTAAGGAAATCCGCTTAGGTCGATAGCTCAATTGGTAGAGTCACGGTCTCCAAAACCGTTGGTTGGGGGTTCGAGTCCCTCTCGACCTGGGAATTTCCTCCGGAGTCATCATGCGTAAGATTCAGCAATATGTCAAAGAATCCATCCAGGAACTGAAGAAGGTTACATGGCCTACCTGGGAAGAACTCAAGGGATCGACCCTCGTCGTGATGCTCTTCAGTGTCATCATGGGTTGCTATATTGCCGGTCTTGATTTCGTCTTCTCCTGGTTGGTAAACCAGATCATGGGTAGAGGTTAATGCTATGAAGCGTTGGTACGCTATCCATACCTTTTCCGGTCAAGAGAACAACATCAAGAAACATATCGAGCAGATGATTGAACGCGAAGGCGTTCAAGACAAGTTCGGCCAGGTTATCGTACCCACCCGCGAGGTCGTGAGCAACGTCCGCGGGCGTCGTCGCGTTTCTACCCAGAACTTGTATCCTGCATACATCATTATAGAAATGGAGCTGGACGAGCTCACCCAGCACCTGGTGTCGACCATCAATGGCGTCACCCATTTCGCCGGAATGACACGCGCTTCTCGTGTTCCTATTCCGAGATCCAAATCCCGTACACCATTGGCGAAAATGTCCGCATCAAGGAAGGTCCCTTCAAGGACTTTGTGGGCGTCGTAGACGAAATCATGGAAGACAAGACCAAGATCAAGGTCATGGTCACCGTCTTCGGTCGTTCTACGCCTGTCGAACTCGCCTTCAACCAGGTCGAGTCCGCCACCGCATAGTGTTACGGTTTTTGCAACGGAGATAAAAAGTGGCAAAGAAAATCACAGGTTACATTAAGCTCCAGATTCCCGCAGGCGCTGCCAACCCGGCTCCTCCGGTGGGTCCTGCCCTTGGTCAGAAGGGTGTGAACATCATGGAGTTCTGCAAGCAGTTCAACGCTAAGACTCAGAATGACAAGGGCATGATCGTGCCGGTCGTCATCACGGTCTACGCTGACAAGAGCTTTACCTTCATCACGAAGGTGTCGCCGGTTCCGGCCCTCATCAAGAAGGCCGTCGGCATTGAGAGTGGTTCTGGTGAACCCAACCGCAAGAAGGTTGGCAAGATCACCAAGGCCCAGGTTCAGGAAATCGCCCAAAAGAAGATGCCTGACCTAAATACAATCGACCTCGAAGCCGCCATGCGCATGGTTGCGGGCACTGCTCGTTCCATGGGTATTGATGTGGTTGACTGAGGCAGGTAATTCACCGTTACGTATCTGACAGGAAAATTTCATGTTCAGAGGAAAAAAATACAAAAAGATTGCTGAATCTTTTGATCGTAACCAAGCTTACGATTTGAAGGCAGCGATCGAAATACTCAAAAAGTCCGAGGTGAAGTTCGACCAGACGGTCGAAATCCACTTCAATCTCGGTGTGGACCCAAAACATTCCGACCAAGTGGTTCGTGGCACTGTCGTGCTTCCGCATGGTACCGGTCGTTCGGTCCGCGTTCTCGTTTTCTGCAAGGACAACAACCTTGAAGTTGCAAAAAACGCTGGCGCAGACTACGCGGGTGGTGCTGACTTGGTTCAGAAGATTCAGGAAGGCTGGCTGGACTTTGACGCCGTCGTTGCTACTCCCGACATGATGCCGGTGATTAGTAAGGTGGCCCGTGTCCTCGGTCCTCGCGGTATGATGCCGAGCCCCAAGGCTGGTACGGTGACGGTCAACGTCGCTCAGACAGTCAAGGAACTCAAGGCCGGTAAGATCTCGTACCGTGTCGACAAGGGCGCTAACGTTCACGCTCCTGTTGGCAAGCTCTCCTTCACCGTCGACCAGCTGGTTGAAAACACCAAGTCCGTGATCGACTCCGTGGTGAAGAACAAGCCTCAATCTTCTAAGGGCACTTACATCAAGAGCCTCACTCTGACGGCTACGATGGCCCCGGGCATCAAACTTGATATGGCACTGACACGATAGGAGATACCATGAAAGCTGTAGTTAAAAAACAACAGACCGTGGACGCCCTCGTTGAATCCTTCAAGGATGCTACCGCCGTCTACCTGCTCAATTACCAGGGCATCACTGTCGAAAAGGACAACGCCCTCCGTAAGGCTCTCGCTTCCAAGGGTGTCAAGTACCACGCTGTGAAGAACACTCTTCTCAAGCGTGTGCTCGCCGCGCTCAAGGTGGAAGGTCTCGACGATTTGCTGACCGGAGCTACCTCCGTCATGGTCGGCTTCGAAGAAGATCCGCTTCTGCCCGCTCGCGAAATTGAAGCGTTCCACAAAGCTAACCCTGATTTCTTGGTCGCCAAGAGCGTCTACCTCGATGGTAAGCCGATGCCTGGCTCCGAAGTCGTGAACCTCGCTAAGATCCCGGATCGCAAGGGCATGATCGCTCAGATCGTCGCCATCGCTCTCGGACCTGGTGGCACGATCGCCGGTCAAATCAAGGCTCTCCAGGAAAAGCTGGAAAAAGAATCAGGTTCCGAAGCCGCAGCCCCTGAAGCTGCCGCTGCCCCGGAAGCTTAACAACAAACCACAAACCAAAAATTTTAAACGGAATAATCGGAGAAACACATCATGGCAACTGATATCAAGGCATTGGGCGATCAAATCGTTGGTCTTACCCTTCTCGAAGCCAAGGCTTTGGCTGACTACCTCAAGGAAACTCACGGCATTGAAGCCGCTGGTGGCGTCGTAATGGCTGCCCCGGCCGCTGGCGCTGGCGCCGCTGCCGAAGAAAAGACCGAATTCGACGTTATCCTCGCCGAAGTCGATCCGGCCAAGAAGATGGCTGTCCTCAAGGAAGTCCGCGCGATCACCGGTCTCGGCCTCGCCGAAGCCAAGAAGGTCGTTGAGACTGCCAACAGCGTCATTAAGGAAGCCGCCCCGAAGGCTGACGCTGAAGCGCTCAAGAAGAAACTCGAAGAACTCGGAGCAAAGGTTACCCTTAAGTAATGCTTCCAGTTCTTTGAACTGCTCTTACCAATCGCCTGCACGCGAGTGCGGGCTTTTGGTGTTTTTTGTCTAATCAGGCTCTTCACCGGATGAGGTATTTCAAATGACCACGGAGCGAAAAAGTTATTCCTCCAACAAGTTCCAACTGGAACTGCCGTACTTGATCGAAGTCCAGAAGGCTTCATACGAGCAATTTTTACAGGCCGACATCCCGCAGGAAAAGCGCTTGCCCGCAGGCCTGCAGCGTGTCTTCCAGGACATTTTCCCGATTACCGATCCTAACGGGCTCTTCTCCCTGGAATACGAAAAGTATTACTTCGGTATCCCGAAATACAGCATCCCCGAGTGCCGCGAACGTGGACTTTCCTACAATATGGAACTTTACGCCACGCTCGCCCTTCGCGTGTTCGAAAAGGACGGCGAAGATACCAAACTCAAGGAAGAAGTCAAGAACGATGTCTTGATTTGCGAACTTCCTATCATGACCGAGAACGGAACGTTCATCATCAACGGCGCCGAACGCGTTGTCGTTTCGCAGTTGCACCGTTCTCCGGGCGTGAGCTTCGACGAAGAACTCCAGCCGAACGGCCGTTCCGACTACAAGAGCCGCATCATTCCTCATCGTGGTGCGTGGGTCGAATTCAACGTCGAAAGTGACGTCCTCTACCTCTCCATCGACCGCAAGAAGAAGATTGCGGCTACCGCCATGCTCCGCAGCATCGGTTTCGAGACCACCCAGGACATCTTGAACCTCTTCTACAAGAAGACCGAAGAAGTCAACGTTGCTGAAGAAGCCGAAAAGTTCAACGAAGACGGCGTGTGCGAACTCATCGACCGCATCATCTTCAACGATGTCGTCGACGAATCTACCGGTGAAATCATTGTCGAGGCGAACTCCGTCATCGACGAACGCAAGCTCGAACGCCTGCGCGAAAGCAACGTGGAAAAGATCGTTCTCCTCTCCAAGGACGAAGAAAACCTCCTCATCCACAACACGCTTACCAACGACAAGACCAAGTCCCGCGAAGAAGCCCTCCGCACGATTTACTCTGTCACGCACCAGCAGCAGGACGAAGCTCCGAACCTGCAGGCTGCCGAAAACTACTTCGATTCCATGTTCCTGAACGACCCGCGCAAGTACGACTTGGGCGAAGTCGGTCGTTACCGTTTGAACGCCAAGGTCTATACCCCGAAGATCCTCAACATCCTCAAGGAAGTGGGCGAACAGTTCAAGCAGTACAACATGGACAAGGAACTCGCTCTCCCCGAACCGACCCGCACGACGATGAGCAAGGCCGACTTCCTGGCCGTCATCGAATACATGGTCGGCCTCTACGACGGCGAAGACGGTTATGCCAAGGACGATATCGACCACTTGGGCAACCGCCGTACCCGTTCCGTGGGCGAACTCCTCGCTAACCAGATTTCTGTGGGCCTTTCCCGCATGTCTCGCGTCATCCGCGAGAACCTCTCCCTCCACAACGACGACGAACAGACCACTCCGCGCGACCTCGTGAACACCCGCACGGTTTCCTCTGTTGTCCAGGCGTTCTTCGGTTCCAGCCAGCTCTCGCAGTTCATGGACCAGATGAACCCGCTTTCGGAACTTACCCACAAGCGTCGTCTCTCCGCTCTCGGTCCCGGTGGTCTTTCCCGTGAACGCGCGGGCTTCGAAGTCCGTGACGTGCACTACACGCACTATGGCCGCCTCTGCCCGATCGAGACCCCGGAAGGCCCGAACATCGGTCTTATCAACTCCCTCGCGTCTTACGCCATCGTGAACCACTATGGCTTCATCGAGACTCCGTACCGTATCGTCGGTCTCGTCGACTTCAAGGACGCCCAGGGCAACATCGTGAAGTTCCCGGAAGCCAAGTGGCACTTCGGTATCTTCAAGGCCTTCGTGCACGACCCGCACTACTTCCTTTCCCAGCAGGAACTCACCCGCAAGGAAATGGACGCCATCCGCATGAACCTCGACAACCGCCAGCGCGACCTGTTTGACTCGTTCGCCGGCAAGGTGTTCCAGTTCACGGATTCCGAAGGCGAAGTCCGCTACTTCAAGAACGGCTTCGAACTCGATGGCTTTAACGGCAAGGCCGACTACGTGCAGGCCAGCAGCTCCATCGACCAGGTCGTTTCTGACTTTATCACTTACCTCACCGCCGACGAAGAAGACGCCTTCAAGGTTGCTCCGGCCTCTACCGAGCTCACCGACGACAACCGCTTCAAGGAAGAATACGTCATCGTCCGCGACAAGAGCGAATACCCGCATGTGCTCCGCCAGGACAGCATCGAGATTGGCGACTACGACGTCGAACGCATCGACCTCATGGACGTGGCCCCGATGCAGATCGTGTCCGTGGCCGCTGGCCTCATCCCGTTCCTTGAACACGATGACGCCAACCGCGCATTGATGGGTTCTAACATGCAGCGCCAGGCTGTGCCTCTGCTCCGTGCGGAAGCCCCCGTGGTGGGTACCGGCCTCGAACGCCGCGCCGCCCTCGACTCGGGTACGGTTGTCCGCGCCAAGCACGACGGCCGCGTGACCTTCGTTGACGCCCGCAACATTACCGTGCAGCGCGGCAACATGGTGAACGGCAACTTCGAACCGCTCACCGGTCTCGGCGAAAACTACGAATTCCTCGGCAAGGATCCTATCGACGAATACACGCTCCGCAAGTTCGAGCGTTCCAACCAGGATTCCTGCGTGAACCAGAAGCCTATCGTGAACGTGGGCGACTTCGTCAAGGCTGGCGACGTGCTGGCTGACGGCGTGTCTACCGACCACGGCGAACTGGCCCTCGGTAAGAACATCCTCATCGGCTTCCTCCCGTGGAATGGTTACAACTACGAAGACGCCGTTATCATTTCCGAAGAACTCGCCATCAAGGACACCTTCACTTCCATCCACATCGAAGAATACGAACTCGATGTCCGCGAAACCAAGCGCGGTCCGGAAGAACTCACTCGCGAAATCCCGAACGTCGGCGAAGATGCTCTCCGCAACCTCGACGAAAACGGCGTGATCCGCGTGGGTGCCGAAGTCGGTCCGGATGACATCCTCGTGGGTAAGGTTACCCCGAAGGGCGAAACCGAACTCTCTCCGGAAGAACGTTTGCTCCGTGCCATCTTCGGCGAAAAGGCCGGCGACGTGCGCGACTCCTCCCTCAAGGCTCCTCCGGGCATGAAGGGCGTGGTTCTCGAAACCCGCATCTTCTGCAAGAAGGAAAAGTCCGACAAGAAGAGCAAGGAAAAGGATCAGGAAACGATTGAGAGCATCCGCTCCAACTTCCAGACCCAGATCGACAAGATCAAGGAATCCTGCCGCGAACACTTGTTCGAACTCCTCGGCGGCAAGCCGGCCGGCAAGGTGATGGACAACGAAACTCATGAACTCCTGATCCGCGAAGGCCAGACCTACACGGCTCAGAACCTCACCGCTATCGACGTGACCAAGGTGTCGCCCGCATCTACCTTCGTGGTGGGTGACGACGAACTCCAGGAACAGGTTCTCTCGCTCGTGCTCGTCGCACGCGACAACCTCGACACCCTGACCCGCACGATGGAAAAGGAAATCGACAAGGTCACGAAGGGCGACGAACTCAAGCCCGGTGTCTTGAAGAGCGTCAAGGTGTACATCGCCAAGAAGCGCTGCCTCTCCATCGGTGACAAGATGGCCGGTCGCCACGGTAACAAGGGCGTTGTCTCCAAGATCGTTCCGGTCGAAGACATGCCGTTCACCGAAGACGGTCGTCCGCTCCAGATCCTCCTGAACCCGATGGGCGTGCCTTCCCGTATGAACATCGGTCAGGTGCTTGAAGTCCACCTGGGCTGGGCCGCCAAGACGCTCGGCTTCAAGGTTTCGACTCCGGTGTTCGACGGTGCCAAGTTCGAAGACATCTGCAAGGAACTCGAAAAGGCCTACCAGAAGAACCCGATCGTTAGCTACGAGATGGATCCGGAACACGACAAGATTATCGGTAAGGCCAAGCTCTATGACGGCCGTACCGGTGAAGCCTTCCTGAACCCGGTGACCATCGGTTACATGTACTACCTCAAGCTCGGCCACTTGGTGGACGACAAGATCCACGCCCGTTCTATCGGTAGCTACGCCCTCGTGACGCAGCAGCCGCTCGGCGGTAAGAGCCAGTTCGGTGGTCAGCGCTTCGGTGAAATGGAAGTGTGGGCCATGGAAGCTTACGGTGCCGCTTACACGCTGCAGGAACTCCTCACCGTCAAGTCCGACGATGTCACGGGACGTTCCATGGTGTACGACGCCATCGTCCACGGCAAGAACACGCCGAAGCCGGGTATCCCCGAGTCCTTCAACGTTATGATTCGCGAAGTTCATTCTTTGGGTCTTGATATCGAGACCATTGGAGATAAGTAATATGTCCGAAGAAATGATGGAAAATCAAGAGAATTCCGGCGATATTTCGATTCATCTCGCCGCTCCGGACCTGATCCGTTACTGGTCTTATGGTGAAGTCACCAAGCCGGAAACGATCAACTACCGTACGTTCAAGCCTGAACGTGATGGTCTTTTCTGCGAAAAGATCTTCGGACCTGTCAAGAACTGGGAATGCAACTGCGGCAAGTTCAAGCGCGCACGCTACAAGGGCGTTATCTGCGACCGTTGCGGCGTCGAAGTGACCCACTCCCGCGTCCGTCGCGAACGCATGGGCCATATCGAACTCGCTATTCCTCTGGCTCACACCTGGTTCGTCCGTAACCAGCCCTGCGTGATTGGCGCCCTCCTCGGCCTCAGCACGAAGGACCTGGAACAGGTCATCTACTACGAGCGCTATGTCGTTATCGACAAGGGCGACGCCGAACTCGAAGAAAACTCCCTCATCGACGAAGTCACCTACCAGGACCTCGTCGCCGAAGGCCGCGCGTTCGACGCCCGCATGGGCGCTTCCGCCATCAAGCTCCTGCTTGACAAGCTCGACCTTACCGAACTTTCCGCGAAGCTCCGCGACCAGGCCCGCTCCAATTCCAAGACGAAGATGGACGATGCCATCAAGCGCCTCAAGATTGTCGACGCCTTCCGCAAGTCTCAGATGGAAAGCTTCCGCAGCTACTACAACAACCCGGACGGTTCCCGCGACGCCGGCAAGGCATGGCTCAAGGGCCTCGCCGAAGCCATCGCCGAATTCAAGGCTGACTACGAGTCCAAGCACTCCGAATTCGTGCTGGCCGACGCCTACGAAGAATTCCGTCGCCGCTACCCGAACGAAGTGCGCCTCCTCGCGAACCAGCCTTCCTGGATGATTCTCGACGTGCTTCCGGTGATTCCGCCCGACCTGCGCCCGCTCGTTCCGCTCGAAGGCGGCCGCTTTGCGACCTCCGACCTGAACGAACTCTACCGTCGCGTCATCAACCGCAACAACCGCTTGAAGAAGCTCATCGACATCCGTGCCCCTAACGTGATTCTCTGCAACGAGAAGCGCATGCTGCAGGAAGCCGTCGACCAGCTGTTCGACAGCGGCCGCCGTACCGCCCGTACCGGCAGCACGCGCCCGCTCAAGAGCCTCGCCGAACTCCTCAAGGGTAAGCAGGGTCGCTTCCGTATGAACCTCCTCGGTAAGCGTGTGGACTACTCCGGCCGTTCCGTCATTGTGGTGGGACCGGAACTCCAGATGCACCAGTGCGGTCTCCCGAAGCGCATGGCTCTCGAACTTTACAAGCCGTTCATCATCCAGCGCTTGGAAGAAGACGGCATCGTTTACACGCTCAAGTCCGCCAAGAAGTACGTTGACGCCGAACGCCCCGAAGTGTGGGATATCCTCGAAGAAATCATCGAGGACCACCCGGTCATGCTGAACCGCGCCCCGACGCTTCACCGCTTGGGTATCCAGGCCTTCTATCCGAAACTGATTGAAGGTAACGCCATCCGCCTCCACCCGCTCGTCTGTACCGCATTCAACGCGGACTTCGACGGTGACCAGATGGCCGTGCACCTCCCGCTTAGCTTCGAAACTCAGCTTGAATGCCGCGTGCTCATGCTGTCCTCGAACAACATCCTGCACCCCGCTTCCGGTCAGCCGATCGCTGTGCCGGGCCAGGACATCGTGCTCGGTCTGTACTACCTGACCAAGCCGCGTCCGGGTCGCAAGGGCGAAGGCATGCACTTCTACGATTCTGCCGAAGCCATCCGCGCTTACGAGAACGAAGTTGTCGACCTGAACGCTTCCGTCTACCTCAAGCTCCCCGCCGGTCGCAAGATCTACACGGGCGCCCTCGAGAAGGACTGCGTTTGCGTGCGTGAAATCGCCGACGACAACGGCAACCTCGAAGAAAGCGTCAAGGCTGGCGAAAAGATCAAGTTCCTTACGCTCAAGGAAGACAACGTCATCAAGACGACTGTCGGCCGAATCATCTTTAACGAATTTGTTCCCAACGAACTCGGTTATGCTAACGAGACCTTCGGCAAGAAGGTTATCGCCAAGTCCATCGACGACCTGTACCGCCGTACCGGCAACCGCGTGACTGTCGAATACCTCGACAACCTCAAGGCCAACGGTTACAAGTGGGCAACCCGCGCCGGTTCCTCCGTGGCTATCGCCGAAATGGTGATCCCGGAAGAGAAGCAGGCCTTGCTCGATGCCGCTACCGAAAAGGTCAACGAAATCCGCAGCCTTTACGAAGACGGTGTGATTACCGATGGCGAACGTTACAACCAGATCATCGACGTGTGGTCCAAGACCACGAGCGATGTCGCTGCCAAGCAGTGGGATTTGCTTTCTCACGACCGTGACGGCTTCAACCCGGTCTACATGATGGCTGACTCTGGCGCTCGTGGTAGCCGCCAGCAGATTATGCAGCTGTCCGGTATGCGCGGTCTGATGCAGAAGCCGATCAAGCAGCTCGGCGGTCAGGAAGTTATCGAAAACCCGATTAAGTCCTGCTTCCGCGAAGGCCTGAACGTGATGGAATACTTCATTTCGTCTCACGGTGCCCGTAAGGGTCTGGCCGATACCGCTCTTAAGACGGCTGACGCTGGTTACCTTACCCGTCGTCTCGTGGACGTGGGACAGGACCTCGTTGTTACCGAAGAAGACTGCGGTACCACCGACGGTATTGAAGTTTCCGCATTCAAGGATGGTGACGATACCGTCATCCCGCTGGAAGAACGTCTCCTCGGTCGCGCACCGGTCGACGACATCAAGCACCCGGTGACGGGCGAAGTGATCGTGAAGGCTGGCGAACTCGTGACCGAACGCGACCTCCCGAAGATCAGCGCGACCGGTCTCGAACACATCAAGATGCGTTCCGTGCTCACTTGTAATTCGAAGAACGGCGTCTGCTCCAAGTGCTACGGCCGTATGCTGGCTTCCGGTCGTCCGGTCGACCTCGGCGAAGCCGTGGGTGTGCTCGCTGCACAGTCCATCGGTGAACCGGGTACGCAGCTTACCCTCCGTACGTTCCACATCGGTGGTGCTTCTTCCCGTTTGACTGTCGAGAACAACAAGAAGGCCGTCGTCGATGGCCGCGTCGAACTCGAACAGGTCGTTACAGTGGACCACGAGGGCCAGAAGATCGTTACGAGCCGCATGGCCGAACTCGTCATCTTCGACACCACAGGCATTAACAAGGGTCGCTACCAGATTCCGTACGGTGCTATCATGCACGTCGAGAACAACGCCGCGGTCACCAAGGACCAGGTGATGTTCGAATGGGATCCGTACAACAGCCCGATTATCACCAACGTGGCCGGCAAGGTCAAGCTCGTCGACCTCGTTGAAAACAAGACATTCCGTGTAGAAAAGGACGAAAACACCGAAGTCGAAACCTGGATCGTTATTAGCGAGAAGCATGGCGGCAGCGCAAAGCAGCTGCGTCCGGCCATCAGCATCATCGACGAAACCGGTGCCAAGGTTGGCCACTTCATGTTGCCGGACGGCGCTATCTTGACCGTCCACGATGGCGACAAGGTGACCGTCGGTTCTACCGTTGCAAAACTCCCGCGTGCCGCAGGTAAGACCCGCGACATTACCGGTGGTCTTCCGCGCGTTGCCGAGCTCTTCGAAGCCCGCAAGCCGAAGAACACCGCCGTGCTCGCCCCGATCGACGGCCTCGTCGTCATGGGCAAGGAAGTGCGCAACAACCAGGAAGTTATCATCAAGATGGACGATCGCGAAGAGAAAGTGCTGGTTCCGCGTGGTGTCCACTTGGCGGTCAACGAAGGTGACCGTGTCCGCGCTGGTCAGAAGATCAGCGAAGGCAGTGCAGACCCGCACGATATCTTGGCTATCCTCGGACCTGAAGAGGTCCAGCGTCACTTGGTGAACGAAATCCAGGCGGTGTACCGCTTGCAGGGTGTGGCTATCGCAGATAAGCACATCGAATGTATCGTCCGCCAGATGATGCGCAAGGTGAAGGTCAAGGAATCCGGCGATTCCGAACTGCTTCCGGGCGAAGAGATATCCAAGGCACGCCTGCGCGCCGAGAACGACCGTCTGGTCGCTCAGGGCAAGGCTCCGGCGACCTTCACGCCGATGCTCCTTGGTATCACTAAGGCCTCCTTGGCGACAGACAGCTTCATCTCTGCCTGCTCGTTCCAGGAAACCACGAAGATCCTTACCCGCGCTTCTATCGAAGGGCAGGTCGACCCGCTCATGGGCCTCAAGGAGAACGTGATTATGGGCCGCCTCATTCCGTGCGGTACTGGTGCCCGCCACCTGAGGAACGTCCAGGTGGTTGATGCCGATGCCGAGGCGGAAGAACGCCTGCGTTTGCAGAACGTGCATGCCGATTACGGTAACTCTGATTCCGGAATTCAGATGATTGACGCCGATATGGGCGCATCTGATGACGAAGATGTGGACTAATTTCGGTTATGTACTTGAAAAATTTGGAAAAAGAACTATATTTGCACTCCAAAATCTAGGAGATTAATAGTGCCTACTATTCAACAGCTCGTCCGCAACGGACGTGAACAGATCAGCAACAAGACCGCTTCCGTGGCCTTGAAGTCCTGCCCGCAGAAGCGCGGCGTTTGCACCCGTGTGTACACCAGCACTCCGAAGAAGCCGAACTCCGCTCTTCGTAAGATTGCCCGTGTGCGTCTTTCCAACAAGATGGAAGTCACCGCTTACATCCCTGGCGAAGGTCACAACCTCCAGGAACACTCCATCGTGCTCATCCGCGGTGGTCGTGTCAAGGATGTTCCGGGTGTCCGTTACCACATCATCCGTGGCGCTCTCGATACTCAGGCTGTCAACGGCCGCCAGAACGGCCGCTCCAAGTACGGTGTTAAGAAGAAAGGTGCCGCTCCGGCCAAGAAGTAAGGAAGTAGAATATGTCTAGAAGAAGAAAGGCTCTCCATCGCTCCATCCTCCCGGATCCGCGTTTCAAGTCCGTTCTCGTCACCGAACTCGTCGGTGTCGTGCTCAAGCAGGGTAAGAAGACCATCGCCGAACAGATCGTCTATACCGCCCTTGACCTCCTCGACAAGAAGGTCGAAGGCAAGGAAACTCCGCTCGAGAAGTTCGAAATCTGCCTCGAAAACATCAAGCCGCGCGTCGAAGTCAAGTCCCGCCGCGTCGGTGGTGCCAACTACCAGGTTCCGATGGAAGTTGCACCGGACCGCGCCAAGGCTCTCGCCCTCCGCTGGCTCCTCGATGCCGCCCGTAACCGCAACGAACCGAACATGGCCGACCGCCTTGCTGCCGAACTCGTTGCCGCCAAGAACGGTGAAGGCAACGCTGTCCGCAAGAAGAACGACACGCACAAGATGGCCGAAGCCAACAAGGCTTTCGCCCACTTCCGTTTCTAATTCTTGCATTAGCACAGAATTATCCTAGAGAGAGGCTCGCTGTACAAACAGCGGGCCTTTTCTGTTTTTATCGGAATTGAGGCGGGATAAGGCATTATCTTACATGTATTTCTTGGAACAAGAGATTATATTTGTAAGTAGTTCCATAAACGTGATAGGGAAATACGGCATGAAAAAGGCTCTGCTTCTATTTGTTGTGACAATCTTTGTTGTTGCATGCTCGGGGGATAAGACTCGTTCCGAAGAAAACGCTCCCATGCCCAAGGAGAACGTTGTTGAACCGCCGGTGCATTCTAAGGGTGTTCCCTCAAAGCCGGAAACTAAGGGCGTTGCCGGTGATATTAGTGAATGCAAGGCTAAGTTTAAAGTTAGGACAGAGGAATTCAAGGACTGTGTCAGGGCAAAATATCCGCATGTAAAGTTTGCGGGGGACGAGGATTATATTTCAAATCCGTCTGATCAGTCAAGAGACTGGTGCGGGAAGCCTAAGGGCCAATGTCCTGAGAATCCTGCTTCATTAAGCCATAAACGAGAAATAAAAAGAATTCTGGACAGCCTAAAAAAGGTACGCGATAATTCAAAGGGGGAATAAATGATTCTGCGTAAAATCGCCTTTTTCGCTATAGCCTTAACGTGCTATGCTACGGCAGATGTTGTCTGTGAAAATCTTGATGACTATTAAGATGATTTGAGTTCCTATGCAACATCTGAACAGGTAAGATTGCTCTCCAATGCAATAGAAATTAGCTATGGAAATGCGTGCTTCAATGAAACAGGATCGGACAATCTTTTCTTTTTTTCAAGTGAATGGGTTAAGACATGTGAGGGACATTCTGGATCGGAGAATGGCTATATAAAAGCGATTGTAAGGTGTAATTTTTGCGAAGGATATAACATTAAGACGCAATTATCAATTGATGCAGAAGTCTGTAAGGACGAGTGCAAACAGAAAAATACCACATGTAGGAGCATGGCCTCCGGCTGGGGTGGCGAAATAGTGAAAATCGACCCGAGTGGAGATGTTTGCGGGGCGTTCGATTCCTCCATTCCGGGCTGTACAGAATCCAGTTCTTCTGAAAAACAAAGTAGTTCTTCTATAGAGTCCTCTAGTTCGGCAGAAAGTTCGTCGTCTAAGGAAGAAGAGGCTTCGTCTAGTTCGGAAGAGAATTTGTCTTCTTCGAGCAAAGGTGGTTCTAGCAGTTCCTGGGGAGGACCGACCGGTTACTGCGAAATCGGGGGAGAATATAGAGAAGGCCTCTCTAGACTAGAAGATGTTCATGTTGATGTATACAATAGCCTTCCTTATATGCTAAATCGAGATGACATCTCTCTTGTAAACTGTTATTGTACAAAATCTCGTTTTGTTGCGTGCGATTTTCTGAATTTTGGTTTGGCCCAAGGTTATACCCCAATTGAAATGCCTATGTGTGGTTATAAAGAAGGCTATTGGTGTAACGGGATTGAAAATGGATATTGCGATTTTCGAGGACAAACAATTCGACTTTATTATACAGATGAACCGAATATGTATAACGCATGGTGGGCGTACGCTTTTTGGAAACCGGGAAAAAATCAAGCTATAGAGACAGGCTCCCTGACAGTTTCTTATAAAGTAACAGATAGTGATGGCAACATTGTAGGCCAGACAGATCTTTTTTCCATGCGTCATCTTTTACCATCGAATGTAATTTATCAAGATTTGGAGGATATAGTCCTTAAGGCTTTACCGGCCTTCCCAGACATGAACAAACTAGTTGCGTATTGTCATAATGAATGGATTCCTCATGATGAGGATTGTTTAGGGACATTAGATGAGGTTAACGAAGCTTTGAAAGATTCTTCTGACAATTGTTCCATTTCCTATGGTATACCCCACTATGAAATTGAGTATTCCAGCCGAGGATGGTGCGTTATCGGCGAATGCGAGGCCGCTGAGCCCTATTCAAGTGCGGAGGAATACTCCAGCTCGTCTGAGGAGAGTTCCTCTAGTTCTGAAGAATCGTCCTCTTCTGAAGAAAGCTCCAGTTCTGGGGAATCGTCTTCGTCCGAAGAAATAAGCTCGTCTAGTGAATATGTCCTGTGCCAAACGCTTTCGTCTGCCGATAGATCGAATGTGTCTAAAAGTTCCTGTTTCGAAAACAATGGCAGGTGCTATAGATGCCATGCCGGCCGCACTTCCAGTGAAAGCACTTCCGCATGGTCGTGGGTGTCGCCTTATCATATCGATAAATACTTTTTTACAGAAATTGATTGTGAAAGTGGAGAACGCAAGGACGATAATAGAATAGGACTGTGTCCAGGTTTCCCGATGGAAGATGTTCCGGAGCACCCAGAACAGGCGTGCATAGCACATAATGGGAAATGCTACAGATGTAAATCTGAGAATAGCAATGTCAATTGCTCTTACGACTGGCTTTGGACTGGCGAAAACTTCGGAACACACAATATTGGCTCATGGTACGAAGAAGTCGATTGCTACGATCCGTTTGGAGATGAGGAGGAAGATGAATTTGAACAATGCTATGCTGGGGGGGCTCTTTTCAAGCAAGCAGAAACTAAGCGTGCGAGCATTGCTTCTTTAACTTTGAAGGAACATCATGATGCGTATTTTGATGCTCTTGGAAGAAATGTTAGGAAAAAAATGAATCTTGTGAAATTATATAATTTAGATTTTGGTCTAGTTGTGGCACAACAAACTTCAAATGTAATTTCTGGGCATACAGATGCTGATATTAACATAGATTGGTGCGTTAGTAATAAAGAAAAAAAGGATGAAAAAGTTACATATACTATAGATGTGACAATGTCGACTAAAATTACGAATAACTTTACGTCGACAAATGCTAAATTACAAGCTCACGAAGATAAACATAAAGAAATTTATATGAATCCGGTTTTGGCTAGCGGTTCTTGGAACGGTATAAATGTTGATATTCCCAAAGGCAAAAGAAAAAAGCAAAAATGCAAATTAATTGTAGATTCATTTTGGGAATCAGAATCTAACGCAGTGGCTGTAAAATGGAAAATACAATCCTTGTTAAACGCACACAATAATTGGGATTATCAAGACCCCAATAATGAAGGACATCATATGAGTTTCCCAGATGTAGAGAAGACTTTGGATAGTTTATATAATGTACAATTACAAAAATGCAACCTAAAATGAATTTATATGTAAAAAAAATAGGATTTGCATTGCTTTTGTGCTTCGGATTGATTTATTCCTTTGAGCAAAAGCAAGGTCTTCCAGTTGCAGAATTTTGTGCAAATATTCTGGATGATAATAAGTATGAACTTCTTTTAACGAAAAATATTGAAATTCCTCAAAATAGGAAATGGAGAATACCAGATTCACTATATGGAGGTTGCCTTGCTTGGGAATACAATTATCTTCTTGATGCTCCGCAATCGACAAAAGAAGATGATTTTGAGTTGTCCATGCGAAGGGGTGGACATTCCTGTATTTCAGCGAATTCTGACAAAAAAAAGAGGAAGGTTGAACCATTAAAAATGGAGTTGGTAAAAGGGAACTCCTATTTGGGTTATTTCTTGGAAAATGCGAAAGAGTCGTTGAAAAATTATTATGGGAAAAAGATTAAAGGTCAGTGGTTTGCCCAGCTTGATAATAGCAAAATAAAACTTTCTTCCAATTTTACGGCGGTAATTACTGGAGAATGTCTAAAATCTCAAAATATTGACGAACCTAATGAAGAAACCAAAAGAAACAATTCGTTTGGTGAATATTGTTTCACAAAAGAAACATCAAAAGATGGTGCTGTTTGGAAATGGGAAAAATATAAGGGAAACAAGGAGTACTTGTTTTCCTACATACCTTGTTCTTTTAAAGGAAGCTATTTTTTTGATAATAATACCAATGATGGTCCCTTGTTTGGATACATGCTTAATACATCGGTTTACAATGACAAAAAGCCTTTGAAATGTTCAAAAGAGAATTTTGATTCTAGAGAATATATTTCTTTAGATGTGATACGGGAATCAACCGAGGTGGAACAATCTAAATTAAACAAGATTAAAGATTCTTATTATGATGTCAATTGGGAAATTACCTACGACTCGAATTATGTTCGTCTTCATCATTCCGGCTCTACTAAAATCTACATTTCCGGCTTCTGCACCGAAGAACAGTTGGAAATTATCAGAAAGCGGAAAAAGAAATAAGACCTAAGAGGTTTGCCCAATCGGCCGCGTCCTCCCATCCCTGCATAATTTCCGCTTATCCCTGCATTTTGCCTGCCCGTCAAGAACGGTGAAGGCAACGCTGTCCGCAAGAAGAACGACACGCACAAGATGGCCGAAGCCAACAAGGCTTTCGCCCACTTCCGTTTCTAATTCTTGCTTAGCACAGAATTATCCTAGTGAAAAGCACGTAAGGTGAGCGTCGCATAATCAAGGTTACTTGATTTTATGACCGAACCGAAGTGCGGATGTGTTTACACATCAAACGGCTCGCTTACAAAGCGAGCCTTTTCTGTTTCTTCTAAATAGTTTTTCGCGCCATTCATCCCCGTACTTTTTCCTGTTATCAGCGGGTTGTGCGGAGCTTGTCTTTTTTCGGGGAAAATGAGTTACATTTATTGCGTAACTAGGAGAAAATGGACAGTGAAGATTAGTTTGTACGTAGTTTTCTGCACCTTGTGGCTTGCCATGCCGGCGATGGCGCGTGATGTGCCGGATACATCCCTTGTCGGAGAATCGTTCGAACACCATTCCGAATCGGTTCTGCGCAGGCCGGAACCTCTCGTTGAGCAGGAAGTCGTTGACGGCAAGGAAATCGAAACCAGAAAGTATGTCTTAAAAGCGTCGCGGCAAGCGTTCCTGAGAATGGACACTTCCTTTAAGGCGTCTATGTCGTGGGGTTGGAACGAAGAAGGAGTATCGAGATACCCTATAGAGACTGTCGTTGATTTTTATAGATGCTGGTCTTCGGCTGATTCCTGGCCCAAATGCCGCATCGAATTCCTTGACGAAGAGAATAATGCCATAATGACAAGTGATATCGGTTTCGCCGGGGTTCAAAACAGGAGCAAGAACTTAAAGACGTGTGGAGGCGAAGGGGGAAATTGCGTTGAAGAAATAGACAGGATGCCTAGAGAAAAAATGAGTGGCTGGATAAAGTCGCGGCTTGGGGAAAGCGTTTATTCCGTGAAGTCGATCCATATGTATAAAGAGGAGAAGAGGGATTTGCTCTGGGGCTTGTTTGGCGGCCTTTATGGCGCAGAAATCACAGCTCTGGTGGCGATGATTGCCGAATTCCCGATTGCCTATGCGATGGACAAGCCGTACGACTGGAAGGACGTGGGCTGGATAACGCTTGCGGGATTTGTCGGGTTTACGACCGGTAGCGTGATTTATATAGCCGTAACAAGGAAAACGACACGCATGGATGTCACGATAAAGTTCTAGCCGTATAGGTACTGTGAAAATTCTTTCTTGAACGAAGAGGCTTAAGGTGCCCGCATTGAGGCGCTTTCGAAGAATACTTCGCTTAGCGCATCACGTCGAGTTTGTAGATGCTGCGAGTGCTTGCTTCTGGCACGTTGATGGCGTGCTCGCCCGGCTGGAACTGCCTTGCCGGACTCTGCCACAGGATGCGTCCCTGATGGTCGAACTGCACGACGCTTGCGGTCATGGCGCGGTCGACCTGCAAGAGCAACTTGCCGCCCTGCTGCCGGAACGAGAACTTGTCTGTAATCCCGCCGGTACGTATGGCGGTGGTGCTGCTGGACGAATTGACCGAACTTGACGATTCGGGAACCGCTTCGCTGCTCGAAGATTCGGGCTGCATCTCCTTCATCTTCGCGATGCCCGCCTTCCAGGCGTCAACGGCGGCCTGCGAGGTGTTGAGCGCCCAGTCGCCCTCGTTCGCTTCCTTGCTCTGGCTGAACCACATCACCGCGAAAACGCGTGAGAAGTCCGTGGCGAAGTGTTCGAACATGTCGGTAATCCATTCGGCCTTGTTTCCGCCCCTCTCGGAGCTCGAAATCTCGGCGATAAAGAGCGGCTTGTTGATGTTCGCGAGAGCGTTGTACGCCTTCTTGAATACCTGCGAGAATGTCTGCCAACTGGACCAGCTCTGGCATGTGCCCCAGTTGTAGCCGTCGATGGAGATGTAGTCCACGTAGTCGTCGCCGGGGTAGTTGCCCGTGAGCGTGGTTCCGCTGCCCTGGTTCGAGGCGTTGGTGGTCCATACCCACTTGACGTTCGTGACGCCTTCTTCCTTGAAGATTTTCACGATGTGGCGGAAAGCTTCGGCGACGTTTGCGTCGGTATTGCCGGCGCCTGATTTTCCTACCCCCCAGTCATACCAGTCTCCATTTGCTTCATGGAGCGGTCTGAGCCAGATTTCGTCGCCGAAGCCCTTAACGCCCTTTGCATATTCACGGATGTAGTTGTCGGCTTTGCCGTTCACCAGTTCCTGCGCGTTGTAGCCGTTCGCCATCCAGGTAACCACCAGCGTGGAACCGTTGTTCTTGGCGACGTTCGCGTACTGCGCAGTCGCATTCCAGTCGTTGATGTCGAAGAGCGCGAAATAGCTGATGAGGTCGAGATGCGTGCCCTGCAGATCCTGGAATGCCTTCACGTTTTGCTGCGTGGGCTGCGGGTATTGCCCGGGTCCACCGACCCATGCGCCGACCTGGAAGGCCATTGCCGCTACGGGTGCGAGAATCATCGAGAATAGGAACTTCTTGTTCATAAATGCCTCCGGCGGGCTTCCGTCCGCAAAATATTCCCATACACCTTAAAAATAGATTGTATAGCCTGCGCGGGCTGTTTTCTAAAACGAATGTTTATGCTAAAGTGTATCTAGTGTTTTATTTGAAAAAAAATGGAGATGCGGTGGGCTCTGGGGTGAAAAATAACGCGTTAGAGGCTATATTTATGAATAAGGGATAGGGAATCGAGATGAGATGTCGTGACCATATAGGGAGAATATGTTTGCTGGTGGGTGCGCTATCCGGTGTAATCTATGCCGGTACAATAAAAATACCCATGGGTGCCGAGGATATTTTCCCGTGCTATAAGGCAGATGGCCGTACCTGCAAAGTCGTCAATTATGCCAGTTCGTCCGACATGCCGATGGATGGTGAACTTGCCTTTGTCGGAAACAAGATGGACTGCCTGTATGCCGACGGCAGGGCGTACATTATCGCGCGGAGCAATGCGCCTGAACAGATTCACGATTCCGTATTTTGGGGGACAACTTCGCGTTGCTATGACGATAACTGGAATTGTGGGAATCTTGGCGATGGCGTTGAGATTCCGCGATATACAAAAAAGTCTGGGCTCTATTTTTACACCTGCAAGAATGCTGTAGCGACTGCCAAGGGTTGCAAGCCTGTAGAAAAAGGTTTGGAAATTCTTGTGACGGATGAAATGAAGATGGTTCCGATGACGCGTGCGGCGCTCTTCTATTATTTCAAGGCCCGCCAAAAGAAGAATTTCAATTCCTTGATGGAATGGCTCTTGAAAAATGACAAGATGGACGGTTTCTTTCAGAAGTTACCATGGGGGCTCAAGGAAGAAAATTTAATTCGTGCGGGCAATCTCGCTGTCCCCAGTGTGACAGAATTGATTTTTTATTTGCGCGACAAGAAAGTAGAGAGCAAAAGTTATCAGAAAGGGAGCATCAAGTCGTTTGGCGAGTTGATGGATTCTTGCAGGGAGTGGGGTAAATCTCATGAAGTTCCATAACATTTGCTTCGTTTGTCTTTGGTTGGCGTTGCATGCGTTTGCGGCATCGCCCCGTGTTGCGGAATACTGCGCCGAAATCGTAGACGACAGTACGTATCGCCCCTTGTTGATCAAGGATCTAGATGAACCCATCAAGGATTGGATTTATCCGGATTCAATTCCCTGTGAGCATACTCCATGCCGGGCAAGATGGGAAACGGAGAGTAAGGTCTTTTTCCCGTACGATATTGAATGCCGTGACGATGGTTCATTGGTCGGCTTGTTAGGCGGTGGCGGAGGGGGGATTGCGTTTTGTACGCATTGTCCGAAGAGGCCGATAAAGTTACAACGAATAGAGAAAATCAAATTGTATGGCAGCAAAGATATGAATGGTTGCTGTCGAAGTTGGCAAAAAGATGAATTCAGCAGGAGAACTTTCCACCTGCGCAACGCCCGTGAAACCCTGAAGACTTTTTATGGCATGACATTTTGGGGAAAGTGGAGTGGCGAATGGGAAACTAACGGCAACGCGGATCTCCCGCCTATGGAACGTGATTTCCCTGCAAAGCTGGTGGGTGAATGTAACGATACCATCCCGGCTGTAGAGTACTGCGTGAGTGGTGGAAAGAATGTGGAACTTTACTTGGTTGACTATTACGACGTGTTGCCGCGGCTATTTTTCAGCGAAGGAAATAGTGAAAACGATGATGAAGAAAATGAAGATGCAAACAAGATGATTTGCGAAGGAGCCATGCGTGTTGAAAAAACATACGAGATGGATTTTGGAAAATACGGGAAAAGAACGTTGGCACATTTTGTGGAACAGGACACTTGCCATTTGACAAATATTATCGCAACAGAGGTCTATATTCCAATTCCCAAGTTTATCGGTGCCGATGTACTCAAGGGAATACCTGCAAAAAGTCTGTATGGGAAACGCATTCCCATATCATCGAAGAATATCTTGAATTGCAATTTTGATACCGTTGAAAGGAATGCTCAATTCTACGCCCGTATCGGTGGTAAATGTGGTAAGCTGGATTTGCAGAAAAAAGAGAAAATGAACATCTTTGAATTTGAGCAAATTGAAGGTATTCGGCACCATACGGAGAATATGGTTCATTGGATTTCGTGCGGAGAAGGCTTTTTGTGTCCGCTGAGCGGCATTGAAGTGAAGGACATGTTGCCATGAGACGGATATGCTTGTCGCTCCTGTTTGTTCTTTCTTGTTCCCTTTTTGCGAAGGGAGCTTCAACGGCTCATTTTTGCGTCGACCACTTTAGAAGAAACGATGAAAGCTACAGTTTGACAGTGGCTTCAACTCGCAGCCTTTTGCCTGATTCAAAATGGAAGTGGCCAGATTCAATTGCTTGCGGAGATGTTTTTTGGGAAAATAAACTTGTTCTGAATTACAAGGACGAAGAAATTGTCTTTGATGCAGATTATGATACAACCTCTGAACATTTCAGCTGTAAAATTTGCAATAGTGACGACCGCTTACGGAAAAGGAAAGTGTTCCCTCCGTCCATAGATTTTTTGAATGCTCATAAGTATTACCCATCTTTTAGAAAGGATAATAAGTCTCCAATCGATTCGGTTTTTGTTAGAGGCCTTTACGGGAAAAAGATCAAAGCGGAATGGAATAGTGCGCTTTCGTGTTCGTGCCCTTCTTATAGTGCGCCAGTCCTGAAGACGACTTTGAATATTGTAATTGATGGCGAATGCCCTAAGAAAAAACCGATTGAGGAAACTCAAAATGCGACAGTGGAAAATAAGCCTGCCGCAGGGGAATCTGTTGCTGAAGAATCTGTTGAGGCGGATTCGCTAGATGAGGAAACTTCGGTGAGCTCGGGATGTTCTTCTTGCCTGGATAAATGTACTTCGAATGAAGAAGAAAAACTTCCGGAGATGGCGGCGGGAATGTTCCCTTGCTATTGGGAGGATGCAACCCGTGAAAAACATCAGGTTGGTTTCTATGGCAGCACCAAGCAAATGAATATGGCAGATAAGCCGGAAGGATTGGTAGAGAACATGGAGTGCTTTGACGTGAATGGGGAACGTTTTTTGGTGTTCGGGACTAATGTTCCCAAGCAGTTTTATTCAGAGCAGAAGCGAGGCTATTGGTCCTTGCCCTCATGTTATGAAAGTGTGAATGATTTTGAAAAAATGGTCGTTCGGGAAAAGCCCTTCTATTTTTGCAAAGATAAATCTGCTCCCGAGGGCTGTAAGGCGGTAGCGCACGGAATAGACATCGTGTTCGATGTAAGTGGAAAATTCAGTGGCTGGGATCGCGAAGCTTTGTGGTTGTATGCAAAACTGATGGAATCCAGTGATGCCTATTCATTTATGCATGATGTGAGATATGGTGAATTGAATAAGGTCTTGCTGCCTGCAAATGTCATGGGAAAAGCCTTATTGAAATTAGGCGATGATGCAGCGCAGAAGACGGCAGGCATGGCGTTCTATCGCGGAACCCAAAAAGTGAGCTACGAGAAATTTAGCCGGAAGCAACTGACATCGCTAAAGGATGCTCTTGGGAAATGCAAGGCGTGGAGTGTCCCGAAAAAGTAGTGGTTATGTTTTATCCATATTGTAAGGAGGATCTTATGGGGAGTTTTTTTAAGAAAGGAGTTTTGGCGTTTTCGCTTCTTGCCGCTGGCGTACCGGCCAAGGGCCTTTATCTGGAAGGTACCTTGGGCATTGCCAAGGCGGACTACGTGGAACAGGAACGTCCTCGTAGGTTGCGGCAGGCAGATGACCATGTAGGAGAATGCTTTGAATACTCGGATTGCGTGAATACGGGACCTACTGGTGACTATGCTCCGCGGGACAGGGTGAAATATGAGGGCTACGGTCCTGTGCTGGATTTGAAGGTGGGGTATGGCTGGGAAAAGCTTGCCGTATTCGGTGTTGCCCAGGGTACTTACACCGAAGGTTTTCATGAGTTCGATTGCTATGTGGTGGAAGAGCCCGTGGAATACAATGGCGACGATGATGGCTATGCTTTCCACAATCATTGGGTAGAATATGAGGACTATTTCCGCTACAGTGAACTGCATTCCTTCTCTACGCGGCTGTTCTTTGGTACTGGCTTTACATTCTATCCCTTTGCGAAAAAGGATTCTCCCTTGACGGGATTCCATGCCGGAGCGTCCTTCGGTTTCACCATAATCGAGACTCAGGTGGACGAGGCAAAGACCGGTGCGGGAGGCCGGCATCATGGCACGATTGAAATTACAGCGGCCCCGAATTATAGCATCGCTTTAGACATGGGCCATACGTGGACTCTTGACGAAAAGTGGAGCATGGGCGTCGCCTTGACCGCTGCATTTGAAAATCCGGTTGAATCTGAAAAGGATTACAGCATGTTCAACCTTCACACAATTTGGGTGGGGTTGCGGTTCGTGAGAAAGTAGGTGCTTTTTTTATATTGATTTAAAGTATGTGGCGGAAAAATTTGTTGTTGCCGATAATCGTGTTTGTTGCGCTCCTTTGCGGGTGCTCCCAATCTAATGAAGATGATGTAAGAAGCGCAAAGAGGTTTGAAGAACTGAAGGCCCTGCCTCTGGACACGGTTCTTTCTCGTGCGTTTGCGTTTTACGAGCAGTTTTACGAGCAGTACCAGATGACGAAAGACACGTTGCTCCGCGATTCCATGAATGATTACAAAAGCCACTTCTTTGCGAGATGGAAACTTTCTACGGATTCTCTTTGCGGGACGGTAGCGCCGGACGATTCTTTGGCGGCAGAATTACGCGAAATCAATGAAGCGGTTTCGAAATATTTTTTTGAATATCATATTAAACACATGTATTGGTTTATGCTTGATACAGCAAAGCGTGAATCCCTTCTTGGGAAGGTAGATAGTACACAAAAAGTAGAACTGACGGCGCCTGGGTGGAGATGGGATACTAGGGAAGAAGATGAAGCGACGATTATGGGTATTCCGTTTGAAGAGGCTTTGTCGGTCTTGAAAAAGGATTCTACTAGTGTATTTAAAGTCGTTTATTTTATTCAAACGCTGCAGGTGCATTATGTTGATACTGTAGCCGCAGATATGAATGCTTTGCTGAAGATAGATCCGTTCGGTATAAAGCAGAGTGAAAGGAAAGAAGCGAAATCTGCCTGCATGGAAAAAACTCCGATAGGCCAACAGGTTCTTGTTTTAAACAAGGAATATGAATCGCTATTGAACAATTTTATGAAAACGAGAGCCCATGGGGACCGTCGCTTTTTGATGCGAGAGATTCCCGTTTTGCCACGTTTTTGGGAAGATGATTTTTCCTTTCATTCTTACCCGACCATAGTGAGTGCGGTATTTAACAAGAACCATGATATGGTAACCTTGAATGTGAATGACGGCTACGGCCGAGGAGGCTTTTACTACTTGTCCAAGCGCTCGGGGAAATGGGAAGTTGTAAGGTGCCGTGACGGCTGGATAGTGTAGGGAGTATTTATGCCGTTTTTAATAAAAAAATCTTTTGTTTG
>CACXXH010000045.1 GCA_902771595.1 Fibrobacter succinogenes
GGTGGCAGATTGACGTGCGTGCCCTTGCACGCCGCTAGTATTGTAGGGCTACGCCCGTATATGAAGAACCGCCGGCTTCGCCGGCGGGTCCCTTTTTTGCTCGTTATTTTTGTTAGTTTATGCGGAAATGAGCAGCGCGATGAGGCCGAGGAACATCCCGACCTTTACGGCGGTTTGTGCCTTTCTGTATTTCTGCCGGTGCGCCTGTACGAGCACGTAGGCAAAGCAGGGCGTGAGCGTTATTCCCGTGAGAATCAGGAAGAGCGGCGGGTAGTTGTTCCCGAACACCTTGCCCATGTAGAACACCGGAAGCGGCAGCGAGATCCAGGTAAAGACGATTATGGCGCCGGCAAGCCTGCGGGCTGTCGCCGAGCCCGCGATAAGCGGGAACGTCATGATGCCTGCCTTCAGGTCTCCGGTTTCGTCTTCCAGGTCCTTGTAGATTTCGCGCGCGGTCGTGAGCAAGAATGCGAACGGGATTGCGGGGATAATCGCCCAGATGTGTTCTTGTGCGTAGTCGTTTTCTGGTAGGATGAGATTGGATAGAATGAGATAATCCATCAGGGCGTAGAGCAGGGGTGTCGTGCACAGGAACGCGACCGTCATGTTTTTCAAAAGCGGGATATGCTTGAGCCACTTGTTGTAGGCTATCAGGAGCACCCCGAGTAAAAAGAAGAAGCCGAGCGGAAGGTATTCAAACGGAGAGGAAGAGTTTGAATCGCCAAGTCCGCAGAGGAGCATCAGGACGGCCATGGCAATCCAAGCGATGCGGGCGGCCTTTACCGAAACTTTCCCGGTCACGAGCGGACGTTCCGGGCGGTTCAACTTGTCGCTTTCCAGGTCCAGAATGTCGTTCTGGATGTTCGCAAACCCGATGGCGAATGCGAACCCGAACGCTTCCACTATAACGGTAGACCAGCCAATCCAATCAAAGTCGGAATTGCAATCGTCGGGCAAGAAAAGCGAATTGGGAAACCCGAGCAGCACATACCCGACCACAAGCGTGATTATCGCAATCACGATATTGACGGGGCGGGTCATCTTGAGGAGGGCTGCTAACATCGGCTACAAATATAAAAAGAAAAATCCGGCTTTGAACCGGATTTTTTAGTAGCGGGGGCAGGACTTGAACGCTGCGACCTTCGGGTTATGAGCCCGACGAGCTACCAACTGCTCCACCCCGCGTCGAGGTAAGCCCATATATAGAAATATGAGCCCGATTTGTCAAGGGGGAGTGCTTTTTTTAGCAAAAAAAGGCAATTTCAAAAAAACATTTTTTTTCTGGTATAAAATTTTTGCGGGCGGGGCCCCAGCTCGGAGTGGACGCCTACGGCGTCCGTGGCTGCACTCGGTCATGCCGGGGTGCAAGCACCCCGTCGCGACACTCGTTTGCACACTACTGCGAAGGCCGCACGGGCCCCTCCCTGCACCCTCCCCATCCTGGCGCAAGCGCCAACCTTATGGCTCAGCCATAGCCATACAAGTATGGCTGCGTCATTCGCCTAGTCAGGTTGTGGCCGACGCTTTATATAGGTATAGAATGTTTGTTGCAGGAAAATGAATGTTTATTTCGTGTTTTTAAACGAACTTCTTGAGGATGTGCTTGCTGGCGACGAAGTAGTCGATACCGCTGATGATGGTAATCGCGGTGATGACTCCCATGACGGTCATCGGGAACACGTCCCAGATGCTGTCGAATCCCGGAATGAGGACTCGCACCGGGTCGATGGCGCCGAGGAGGATGGCGACGATGCCGATTCCCTGGAGGGCTGTTTTCCACTTGCCGCTACGGCGTGCGGGCATGATAAGGCCTTCGCTTGCGGCGAGCGTGCGGAGCGTTTCCACGCTGGATTCGCGGAAGTAGATGAGGGCGACCATCCACACGGGGGCATATCCCGTCGCGATGAAGCACATGAAAATCGTCATGTTCGAAATCTTGTCGCTGAACGGGTCGAGGTACTTGCCGAGCGTGCTCACTTCGCCCATCTTGCGGGCGAGTTTTCCGTCGAGGAAGTCGGTGAGCATGAACCCGAGCACCATGATGAGCGCGAGGCTCTTGAATACGATGCTGTTATTGCTGTAGTCCAGGTCGTTGTCGTAGAAGAACACCCAGAGGAAGAACGGGGTCAGTACGATGCGGCTCATGGTGAGCTGCGATGCGAGGGAAAGCGGCTTGCGGTGAGCGGGGTCGCGGTAGTACCAGTAGGCATACGCGGCGGTGGAGGCGAGGATAAGCAGGATGGAGGTGACCATCGCAATCTGCTGGTAGTCCTCGAGGTTCAGCAGGTACACGCCCATCGTGATGGTAATCGAGATGTTCGCGAGTTTGCTCCAGCGCCTCTTGCGCGGCAGGGATTTACCTTCGCGCAGCACCCCGAGGGAGAACAATGTGTGTGCAATCAGTCGGGCGAGCAAGAAAACGCAGCCGACGGCGAGCAACTTTTCGACTTGTTCGTTTTGCAAAAGGTCGCGCACGAAGATGCTCGTCATGACTACGAAGGAAAGCGCGCCGTCGATGATGTTCAGCCAAAGCCTGTAATAGGGCTTCTCGATTTCCTGAGCGCGGAGCTGGTACAGGTTGACCCAGCCCATTATGAGGGCTATACCTACGAATGCGCATGCGGTTTTGTCCATGCCATTCCATATGAAGATTATAACGCATACGAAAACGAGTGCCCTGAGGACGCTCCAAACGCGCGACCTGAATCGAACATCGGATGTGTTTTCGGTCATTGGTTCTTCTCCAAAAGTTGCTTGGCGTGCTCACGCACGGTTTCAGAATTGTCTCCCAGCATACGGACCAGTTCTTCGATACGTCCGCTGTTGTCGAGGTCGGTGACAGACGTGTAGGTACGTCCATCCACAACCTGCTTGCTTACCGACAGCTGGTTCTTTGCGCGGCTTGCGACCTGGTGCAGGTGGGTAATCGTGAGCACCTGGTGGTGCTTGCCCAGGTTCTTGAGGGCTTCGCCGATGCTGTTGCCGACCTCGCCGCTGATGCCGGAATCGACTTCGTCGAAAATGAGGAGCGGTACCTTGTCGAGTTCTGCCATGACGCTCTTGATGGCAAGGAGCACGCGGGAAAGTTCACCGCCAGAAACCGCCTTCTGCAGGCTCTTGGCGCCTTCACCAGGGTTCGGCGCCAGCGTAAATTCAATCTTGTCGGCTCCGTTGGCAGAATAGTTCGCCTTCTCGACGCTCGTCTTGAAGATAGCCTTCGGCATCCCGAGGGTGCGTAACATCCCCTGCACGGCGGTGTCGAACCGGAGGGCAGCCTCGGTGCGCTTTTCGGTAAGGCGCTTTGCGGCCTGGTCCATCGCGGCCTTGTGCTTTTCCATCTGGCGGGAAAGTTCCTCGATGTCGGCGTCGAGATTCTCGAGGCTCTCGAGTTCCTGCCTGCGCTGCTCCGTAAGCGCGATAAGGCCCGCGACATCGGTGCGGTACTTGCGCTTGAGTTTCTGGATGGCAGCGATGCGCGCGTTGGCGCGGTCGATCTCGGCGGGCGAGAGTGACTTTGCGGGCGAAAGCCGCAGCAAATCCTTGCAGATGCTTTCGAACGGGTCGGCGACTTCGGTAAGCGCGTTCAGCGTGTCTTCGTAGTGCGGGATGCGCGAGGCGAGCGTGCGCATCTTCGCCTGCAGAATCTGTACCTGATCCAGGAGGCCGTTGTCGCCGCCGAGCAGTCCTTGAATATCGTTGATGCAGTGGCGTTCCGTTTCGCCCTTGCTCGCTATGTTGACCTTCTCTTCGAGTTCTTCTTCTTCGCCTTCGCGGAGGGCGGCTTTCGAAAGTTCGTCGTACTGGAATTTGAGAAAGTCCTTCTGGGCGGCAAGTTCGGTGGCCTTGTTCTTGGTTCCCTCGATCTTGTCGAGAATGCTGTTCCAGGCGTTCCAGGATGCGGTATATTCCGCAAGGAGGCTGCCGTTGCCCGCATAATCGTCGAGCATCTGGGCGTGCGTGCGCGTGTCGCGGAGCAGGATCTGTTCGCTTTGACCGTGCATCTGTATCAGGTGCTCGCCCAGGTTTTGCAAGTCGGCGAGGTTCACGACGCTTCCGCCCACGCGGGTGCGTCCCTTGCCGTTTTCGAGGATTTCGCGACGAATCACGAGTTCGTCATCGCTGTCGATGCCCATTTCATCGAGAATCTGCTTGACCTTCGGCTCGTTGCTTATGTCGAATATGCCCTCGATGACCGCCTTTTCTTCGCCGGTACGGACCATCGAAGCCTGCGCCTTGTCACCGCATACCATGCGGAGCGCCTTCAAGAGAACGGACTTGCCGGCACCGGTTTCGCCGGTAATGGCGGTAAAACCCTCGTGGAAGGGGACTTCTGCGTGCGAGATGAGCGCAAACGAATCTATGGAAAGTTGCTTTAACATGGTAAGAAAATTAGCAAATCCAAGTGTCAAAAATAGACACTTTACTTTTCGAATTCAATCACGCTCCTGTAAATCGGGCGGCCTTCCTTCCGGTACTTGCGTTCGAAACCGGTGGTGATGCCCTCGGTGGGTTCAGCCGTATTGCGGACAAGAACCTTGCAGGTGGGGAATGCGTCGAAGGTCTCGAGTGCAATCTCGTTGTATTCCTTGTGGTCGGTTCCCCAGTAGAATATGCGCTTGCCGGGCTTGAGGCAGCGTGCCACTTCGGTCAAAAAGTCGGGGCGCAGTAGGCGGTTCTTGTGGTGGCGTTCCTTGGGCCACGGGTCGGGGAAGTACATGTGGAAAGCGTCGACGGTGTTGCTCTTGACGCAGTCGCGCAAGAAGAAGAAAACGTCACCGCGGAGCATGGCGGCGTTGCCCTGGTCGATTACGCCGCGCTTGGTCATGCGCTCGACCGCAAATGCGGCCCAGGTGTAATCCCATTCGCTACCCATGATGAAGTAGTCGGGGTGCTTCTCGGCGTAGTCCGTCATGAAGTTGCCCTTGCCGCTGCCGATTTCCACTTCGATGTGCCCGTTCTCGTTAGGGAACATGTCTTTCCAGTTGAAGTCGAGCGTGTGCGGCTTGCCGTCTTCAGTCTTGATGGGCTTGCGGTCGCCGTTCGTGCGGAACACGTAGTGCCAGAGGCCCTTCTGTTCGAGGTCGGCCTTCAAATCGCGGTAGAATTCCGGAATAACGACCTGCTTTTCGCCGGCATTTTCTGCAAATTCTTCTACGTTCTTGTTTGTTGTATCTTCACTCATAATAATCATCAATTATCAATCATCAATTATCAATTAAATAAACGCCACTACCTTCTCTTTGAATTTTTCGGGGATAGCCTTCTTGAGGGATTCCTGGATGTACTTCTCGGAATACTTCATCGAGAAATGGCTCAGGATAATCTGTTCGCACTTGACTTCGTCCCCAAGTTCGTTCAGGGCGCGCACGATGTGGTCTAGGTGCGTGTGGCCCTTCTTGCGGCTCATGGCCTCGTCTTCGGGGGCGATGAACGTGCATTCGGTGACGAACACCTTCGACTGGAAAATGCTCTTGTTCTCGAGCAGGCTTTCGCCGAGGCAGTCTCCCGTAAAACTCAGCAGCGGTTCGTAAACTTCGCGCGTGATTTCCACGCCGGCCTGCCGGAGCTTTATGATTTCGTCGGCGCTCTTGCCGAGGAATTCGTCTTTCAGTTTCTTCTTGTGCAGAAGGACGGTGGCGCCTAGCGCGGGAACCGAATGCTTCACGCTGAACGGTTCGAGAACGAGATCCTTGCGGTACTGGAGCGCAATCCGTTCACCCGCCCTTACGGGTACGATTTCGGGGTACTGGAACTTGGCTTCGCTCACGCCCTCGAAAAGCGCTTCGGCCTTTATCCAGTGCCTTGCACCGTCGCAGATGGTTTCGGGTATGTAGTAGATGCTGTCGCGTTCCACTCCCATCATCTTGCGCAGGCTGTGGTGACGCATGAGGCAGCGGGCGTGGTCGCCGTGCGCATGCGTGAGGAACACGTGGTCGAGGGGTGTTGCCGAGAGCGGGCATTCGCCCATATCGACGCAGAAGTTCAACTCGGGGAACTGCATGTAGGTCGCAAGCCCCGAAATAGAAAATCCTTGCACGCCGGAACAGGCCGCCTTGAGGTGAACCTGCTTGAGCGCATTGTGTATGTACTTGCTTTCTGTCGTCACGTTATTTACCGCGACAGAATCTAGAAAAAAAGCCGCCTGTTAGGCGGCTGCATTTTCGTTCGGCGCTAGCGTTAGCGGTTGTTTTCGTCCTTTGCCGATTGTATAATCGATTCGAAATCGGAACATTCCATGAGCTCGATGTTGGTACCCATGGCCTTGTTTCTCGTTCTGGCGTTGCCCTTCTTTTCGGGGACGCGGAAGCAGAAGTAGTACGTACCGCCGAGGTCGGTCGGGATACCCATCTTGAATACGCGGATTCTTTCCTTGGAACCCTTGTTGTAGTAGATCTCGTGGTAGTCGTAAGTGTTCTTGATTTTTTCAAGACGCTTTTCGTTGCTGAAAAGGAGCTCGTTCACGATGGGCCCTTCCAGGTCGATGGGGAGGGAATTCTGGAAGCGGAGTTCCAGCTTGCCGTTCGTCTTGACAATCGTCGTCTCGCTGGGCTTGATGAGGTAGCGCTGCTGCGGAATGTTCTTGTACGCCTTGTTGTGAGCCTTGCGGACACCGCACATTTCACGCATATCCGGGTTTTCGGCGAAGTCGATATCGCGGCAGATGGGGGGCAGGTTCGCGGGGACCTCGAAGTCGTCTCCATTGGAAGATCCGGCGCAGCCGGCGAACAGGGGCAAGGAGGCGAGAATGGTAGTCAGCTTGAGGACGAATTGTATTGATTTCATGTTATAAATATAAATTATCTCCCCTTAAAAACATTTTTTTTCTGATTTTTCTAAAAAAAAATTCGTTGAGCGGTGTTCAAGGATGTTCCTCTTCAATAGTTGTGATAACAAAAAATTACAAAACGGCCGGTTTTGGGAGGGGTCTTCCAATTTTTTTTGGCGATAATGTCTTTACCTGACAAAATAAAATCCTATTTTTACTCCGTAAGGATTGGGTAAACGGTATAAGATGAATATTTACAGTTGGAACGTGAACGGAATCCGTTCTGCATTAAAGAAAGGATTTGGGGACTGGTTCAAGTCGACCGCTCCCGATATCCTTTGCTTGCAGGAAGTACGCGCCGAAGAAGAACAGGCCGATGACCTGCAGGTGCCGGACGGTTATTACACGTTCTGGAATTCGTGCAAGCGCAAGAAGGGCTACAGCGGTGTGGCCGTGTTTTCGCAGATAGAACCGGATGCCGTCAACTATGGTTTTGACATCGAGGAATTCGACGAGGAGGGCCGCGTGCTCCAGCTCGTGTTCCCCGACTGGGTCCTGAATTCAATCTATTTCCCGAACGGCGGCTCCGGCGACGACCGCCTGGATTACAAGCTGCGCTTCTACGATGCGTTCCTTGAGAATTCGATGCGCTGGGTCAAAGACGGCAAGCACGTGCTGACCGTGGGCGACTACAATACCTGCCACAAGGCGATTGACATCGCCCGTCCCGAAGAAAACGAGAACGTGAGCGGCTTCTTGCCGATTGAACGCGCCTGGATGGACAAGTACGTGGACAGCGGGTTCGTGGATACGTTCCGCACGCTGCATCCCGATACGCGTGAAGCCTATTCCTGGTGGAGCAACCGCGGCGGTGCCCGTGCCCGCAACGTGGGGTGGCGCCTGGACTACGCCTTTGTTGACCAGACCCTCATGCAGAACGTCGTGAGTTCCGAAATCCATCCGAACGTGATGGGGTCGGACCATTGCCCGATCAGTATCGAGCTGGAACCTCCGTTTGCGCCACTGCCGATTAAACCCGCGGATGCGGATTAGGCGATAGCTCCAATATTTTGATAAAAAGCATGCGGTGCCCTTCCGGCACCGCTTTTGCGTTCTGTCAGAACTGGAAGTAGATGAACGGGCAGGAGTCCGCGCTCATGAACTGGTATATCACGAAGATGATGAACGCCGTGGAAAGCACCATCAGCGGGATGGGCTGCGATGCGAACATGATGCGGTAGCGGCTCTTCCATTTCTTGGGAATCCAGTGGATGAGCATACCCGCGATGAACACGAGGATGATGTTGATGTGTTCCCAGGCGATGGTGCCGAGCGTATCCCATTTCCAGGCGGTACCCATCTGGTTCACCATGTTCTTGGCCGTATTCCAGGCGACTTCGTTAGCTTCGGCGGGGTCGAGGTTTGAACCCGCGCGGAAGAACAGGCGCGTAAACGTGATGAACACGAAGGTGAGCGTCACGTTCCAGGCCACATAGAGCCAGTGGTAGGTCTTGTCGCTGAACAGGCGGAAAATCATGACTGAGTATATGCCGATGAACAGCACTCCGAACCATACGGCGGTAATCGCGCAGATGGGCAGGTGGAACTTCTTGTAGATGACGGCGCTTGCGGCAAAGAGCAGGAACGCTGCCGTGGCGCGGAACGTGCGGCTGCGCTTGACCCAGATCTTGTTGAACACCTGGCCGAACCCGTTGAGGCCGCCCCAGATGATGAAGTTCCAGCTGGCACCGTGCCACCAACCGCCCACGATCTGGGTGGCCATGGCGTTCATGTTCGTGGTGATGAACTTGCGGGAATCCGGCTTGAAGTAGGCGTAGATGGAAATGTAGAGGAAGAGCGCACCGAGCGCGATGGCGACCCAGACGCTGCCCGAAAGCATGATGGCCACGAGGCTCAGGAATCCCATCCAGAAGAACGTTCCGATGGAAGCTCCGCGGTTACCGCCCAGCGGAATGTACAGGTAGTCGCGCCACCAGCTCGAAAGACTGATGTGCCAACGGCGCCAGAATTCGGTAGGGGAGAGCGCCTTGTAGGGGCTGTTGAAGTTTTGCGGCAGGCGGAAACCCATCAGGAGGGCGACGCCGATGGCGATGTCGGTATAACCCGAGAAGTCGGCGTACACCTGCAGGGAGTAGGCGAAGAGCGCGATGAGGTTCTCGAGGCCGGTGTAGAGCAGGGGCTGGTCGAACACGCGGTCCACGAAGTTCGTCGCGAGGTAGTCGCTCAAAATGATTTTCTTGCCGAGCCCGTTCAGAATCCAGAATACGGCCATCCCGAAGGCGCGGCGGGGCAAAAAGTAGGGCTTGTAGAGCTGCGGGACGAACTTGTCGGCGCGAACGATGGGGCCTGCCACGAGCTGCGGGAAGAACGAGAGGTAGAAACCGAAATCGAGGATGTTCTTGACGGCCTTGATTTTCCCACGGTAAATGTCGATGCAGTAGCTTATCGCCTGGAACGTGAAGAACGAGATGCCCACCGGCAGGATGATTGTATCGACCAGCGAGTGCGTGCCGAACATCTTGTTGCTTGCTGCGGCGAAGAAGTTGTAAACATGCAGTTCGATGCCGGTAAAGTCGTAGAGGGCGTCGAGGAAGAAGTAGGAATACTTGTAGTAGCAGAGAACGAGAAGGTCGATGATGACGATGATGATCATCAGGAACTTCTTTTTCCACTGCACCTGCGCTTTTTCAATCCACTTGCCTATGAAGAAGTTCGCGAGAACGCAGAAGATGAGGATGCAGACGTAGCTGCCGCTCGTCTTGTAGTAGAAGAACAGGCTGGTCGCGAAGAGGAATGCGTTGCGGAGCAGAAGCTTCCGGTGCACTAGCGAGAAGATGGCGAAAACGACCGCGAAGAATCCCCAAAAATAGAACTGCGTAAAGAGAAGCGGACTATTCGGATCGAAAGCAAACGTGCGGGTGAGGTAGGGTATTAAGTAGTCAAGCATTTGTTTTAGAGGGGGTGCAAAACTTGATGATTGTTGTCATCCCCGGCTTGGCCGGGGATCTCCTATTTCTTAGGTTTATCTTCCACCTTCTTCGGTGTCGGTTCGAGTGCAGGCAGGTTTGCGATGTGTTCCTGGTACGAATCAATCAGGGCTTTGTAGAACATGTCGCCTAGAAGGTGATAGCCCGCCTGGTTGAAGTGAACTTTGTCTTTTTTCGCGAGGCTCGCTTTTTCCCATTTGGCCATGGAACCGAGGCCGCCCATCAGGGAGAACTTGTCCCAGATGCCCGCCTTGTACTTTTCAGCGAGCTTGAAGAATGCCTTGCGTGCCTGTTCGCCTACGGGGTGCTGCACGTAGCGGCGCTTGCGCACCTTGCGGAACATGTCGTTGTTGGTCTCAAAAACGAAGGCCGCATTCGGGTTTACGCGCTTGATGCGCTGGATGAGCGTGTCGTAGTTGGCACGGAATGCCTTGTCGTCGAATTTTTCTACGTTGGCATCGTTTACGCCGATTGCGAATATCACGAGGTCGGGCTTGACGAATGCGAGCTCTTTTTCGAAAAGCGGACAAATGTCTTCAAAATAGTGCGCAACGCGGGCCCCGTTTATGCCCACGTTCGTGTAGATGATTCCCGGGTAATCGGATTCGGAGAGGACTCCGGTGAGCGTGAACCTCGGGCGGACCGCCGACATCGTTTTCGAGAGTTCGATAAGCGAATCGCAAACGGCCTTCTGTGCGGAATCTACGGGAGCCTTTGCAGTATCGAGCAGGGCGCATGCCGCCATCAGGCCGTTCTGTACTTCGACGCGTTCGAGGCATGCGGTATCCAGGATGTCGCAGTCTCCCTGGAACATGGAATCTGCGGAGGCTTCTGCATTTTCTTTTACGGCAGCGTTCTTGTTTGCTGCGGAATCCTTTCCGGTAGTAGTGGAATCGATTTCCGTAGTGTCGAGGTTAGCACGATAGATGGAATCCTGTACAAGTGAATCGATGATGTACTGCGCGACCTTTGCCTGGAGTGTAGTGTCTGCCCAGCGGAAGGCGAATGTCAGCGTGTCTATCGGGCGGGGGCTCTTGAACACATAGCTCTGCGTGGCGGTGTCGAGCACACCCTTGATATCTACCGAGTCGACAACGAGTACGGGGACGACGTTGTTGCTGTCGCTGTACCCGAAGAGGCGGAACTTAGTTTCTTCGTAAATCGGGGAGGAGTTGTACTTGTCGAGCAGGAGGCTGAATTCGGCCCGCGGGTCGCTTGTACTGACGGCGATGCCGAGGAGCCCTAGCGGCTTCTTCACTTCGCGGAGCACGTTCTTGCTCATGTCCCAGACGCCCTTGTATTGCGAGCCGTAGCTGGAAGGCGTGTTCGTGCGGGCGGCGGAGTACGGGAACACGAAACCGCGACCGGCGGATGAACCCGGATATTCTTTGACGAGGTGCTCACGGATGCGGCCCGAAATAACGTCGGCCTGGATGTGCGAGCCACCGATGTGCATAATCCGTACCTGTCCCTTGTTCTCGAAAACAAGGGAATCCATCTTTTGGTAGAACGGTTCGAATGAATCCTTGCCGTTCGGGAACTGGATGAGGTTGAGCGTGGAGTCAATGAACTCGTATTTCGAAAAATCGATGACGTAGCCCGTGGGGTTGGAAACCGGCGGAGCGGCGAACAGCGCGGTAGCGAGAATCCCGACTATGGAACCGAATATGCGCGAAAATCTTGTCATTGATCTGCCTCCGCCTGTGGGGCCGCTTCGGCAGGCTTTTCGGCCTTGTTTTCCTTGTACCACTTGCTCAGTTCCTTCAACTTCGCGTCGTCAATCTTGTGCCTGTCGCGGAACTTGAAGAAGTCGTAGTGCATGCGGAGCGCGTTGCAGAAGAGTTCACCCATGTAGGCAGCACCCCTGCGGCTGAAGTGGATGTAGTCGGCTCCGGCGAGCGGCGGGGACTGCTTGACCCACTTGCGCATGGAACCTTCGCCGCCCATCACGCGGAACATGTCCCAGTAGGCAAGCCCGTTCTCGAGCGCAATTTCGCGGAGCATCTGGATAGTGAGTTCCAGTCCGGGGTAGCTCTTGATTTTGCCGTCCATCTGCTTGGCCATGTCGGCGGGCCCGATGAACAGAATGTCTGCATCGGGGTTGGCGTTCTGGACCGTCTGGATTTGCTTCGTGATGAGCTTGCGCGTGTATTCGAGGTTGCTCTTGTTGAGGCTCGGGACGAGGTTTCCGCCGTATTCCATGATGATAAGGCGGGCGTTCATTGCCTTGAAGGATTCGGCCAGGAGTTCCTTGTCCATGCGGGTGAACACCGTGCCCGAACTGCCGCGCATGGCGACGTTGTCTACCGCGACGCCGTATGGGCCGTCCACGGAGATGGAATAGATTTCAGCATTGCCCGAGAGGTAGACCTTCGCGTTCGACGTTGTGTCAGGGAGTTTCCACGTGAACACGCGGAGCTTGTTGAACTTCTCGTCGGTGGGCGCGGGCGCGTCTACGAACTTCTTTTTGCGCTTTTCCTTTTCCGTACCTTCGTTTTCAACGATGGTCTTTTCGTAGGCGAGGCGCACCTTGAGGCTGCCGCGCTTGCTGGCAAGCACCTTGATGATGCCGTATCCGCCTACATGGGCAAACTTGCCGTCCTTGTCTTCGCGCTTCTTGATGCCGATGACGGCGCTGCCTTCGAGCTTGCTCACCTGCGCGAGAGGCCCGTAGCGGTTGTGGTCGGCGCGGTCTTCTTCGGTGCCGAACATGATGAAGCGGGTGAGGTCACCGTTGTTCCACACGCTGGTCGTCTGTGACGGGATGCTCAACACCGCCGGAAGCATGCCCGGTCCGCCGCCGCCGAATTCCTTCTGCAGGTCTTCGCGGATAGTCGCCGATATGCGGTCTTCTTCGAGCTGGGAGTCTCCGTAGTGCACGATGTGCACGGTGTTCGAATCAATCTTTGCAAGTTCCAGGTGCAGGAACAGGCGGTCAAACCATGTGGGGTCGTTGTTCGGCAGGTCGAACCTGTTGCGTCCGTTCTGGAAGAAGTCTTCGTAGAACTTCAGCGAGTCGGAGAACTTCGCGAATTCCTTCGCTTGCGTGGCCGCCATCATTTCTTCGATAGCTTTCTGCGGGTCGGTTTCGGCGTTGTTGTCTTCCGCGATAGCGTTCGGGTCTTCTTTCTCGAAGATATCCGTGAGCGCGGGGAACCGGAAGGTGACGTCGGCGATAGAAATCCCGCCAGCCGGGTAAATCCATGCCAAGACGCCTAGGACTACGAACAGACTTAAGATACTGAGAAATGATTTGAATGGGGTCATGTGCTTTTATTCGGCTTTTTGCGGAGTGGTGCGGAGGCGTTCAACGATGGCTTCGGGGCTGCCCACGAGCATTTCGCCCACGCGCATGTCCTTGTATTCGAATTCGCCTGCGCCGGCCTTGGAACCGTCCACGTAGACGACAATCTTTGCGCCCTGGTAGTTCGCTTGGTCGAGCTGCTTGCCCATCTTCATCGGGGCGAGCGGGTGCGAGACGGAGCAGTTGCCGAACTTCGCGTCGCGGAACATCTGGGCGGTCTCGAAGACCTTCTTCATGTCGTTCGTGAAGCTTGCAATGTAGAAGTCCACGCTCTGCTTGGGGCTCGGGAGCAGGTTGTGTTCTGCGAGCAGGTCGGCGAGAACCACGTCGCCCATGCCGAATCCCACGCCCGGAATGCGTTCGCCGCCGAGCTTTTCGGTGAGGCTGTCGTAACGTCCGCCGCCTGCGATGGCGCGCATGGATTTGCCCTTGTCAAAGACTTCGAACACGATGCCGGTGTAGTAGGCGAGGCCGCGCACGATAGAGAGGTCGAGGTTCACGCATTCGCCGTAACCTGCTGCCGTGAGCGTGGCGAACAGGTCTTCGATTTCGGCGAGGGCCGCGGTGGCGTTTTCACTGTGCACCTTGGTCTTGACTTCTTCGATGCTCTTGCAGCTCATGAAGTCGTCGAGCTGCTTCACCTGTTCTTCGGTGAGGCCAGCGTCGGCGAGGGCCTTCGCGAAGGCTTCGGGGCCGATTTTCAGACGGCGGTCGAGTACCGGGTAAACGAGCGCCGGGTTCGGGGCGCCAATCTCTTCGAGGTAGGTGGCCAAGAGCTTGCGGCTAGAGACGCCAATCGCAAATTCGCCGTCCTTGAGGCCGAACTTGCGCAGCATCGTCGCGATGGAGGCGAGCAGGTCGGCTTCGGCGTAGATGCTCTCGGTGCCGATAATGTCCATGTTCAGCTGGAAGAACTCACGCAGGCGGCCCTTCTGTGCCTTTTCGTAACGGAAAAGGCGCGGCATGCTGAACCACTTGAAGGGCTTCTTGAGTTCGCGGGCCTTCTGGATCACGAGGCGGGCGAGCGTCGGGGTCATTTCGGGGCGGAGCGCGATTTCACGGTCGCCCTTGTCCTTGAAGTTGTAAAGCTGGCTTACGATCTCTTCGCCGGACTTGCCGGTATAAAGCTCCAGATGCTCGAACATCGGGCCTTCATATTCTTCGTAGGCGAAAGATTCGGCGACACTGCGCCAGGTATCGAAAATGTAGTTCTGGATGCGCTCGGCTTCCGGGTAAAAATCACGCGTGCCCTTGGGCAACTGAGGGATAGAAATGCTCATAGTGGCGCAAAATATAGTTATTAGTTACTAGTTACTAGTTACTAGTATGGAAAATGTGGGTGGAAAATGTATGTGTCATCCTGAGCGGAGCGAAGGATCCAGTGAAGTATTGCCTAGTCGTGGAAGGCGCGTAATATTACGACTTGGATTATGGAAAGAGTGGCCTTGGCTCGGTGGAAATAAGTACCTTCCTCAAAAAAAGGAGGTCCCCATGAAACGCCTAGCCCTGACACTTATTGCAGCCCTGTTTTGGGCTGCAACGTCCTATGCGGACGAATACGAAAAGACATGTTCTGGCATTCTGAACAAAGTAAAGGCTGGGGAGACGGCTGTGGACTATGCCGCTCTTCGCCAGAATTGCGCTCGGACGTCTTGGTACGTGAAACGCAAACAGAGCAAGATTGACGAAATGAACAAAAAAATGAATGCCGCTGCTAGCGATAAAGATTACGCAAAGGTCAAGAAACTGGCCAAGTCCATTCTAGACATAAATTACCTCAACATGACGGCGCACAAGATGCTTTCGTGGGCGTCGGAGGCGCTGGGGGACTCTGTCGAGTCAAAACGCCATCTCGATATTGAACTCGGGCTCTTGCGCTCTATCGGGCAAAGCGGTTCCGGAAAGAATTGCCGGGAAGGGAGGATTGTTATCGATGTCGAGGAGGAATATTTCGTGATGCGGATAATGGGCTGGAAACTCAAACGCCAGCAGACGGTAAGCGATGGCGACAATACTTGCGACCTCATGGAAGTCGTCGATTCCGAAGGCAATGAGCGGAATGAGTATTTTAACGTGAATATCGTCTTCGAGAACTATAGCCGAAAATATAAATAGGCTTAGACTCTTCCTTTTTTTTAATTTTTTTGACAATACAAAAATCATGTATGACAAAAAAACACAAAATACATAAGCCATGCTTTATCACCAAGAAGAAGTAAAAGCACGGATGCAATAAACAGAGCTGCCAGAATCACTTTGTCTTTCATTCTTAAATCCTATTACGGTTTAATTTATTCATTTTACCCCGGCTCATAAGGAGCCTATATAAGAAGTGAAAAATTATTTCTTTTTTACGCTTTTGCGTGGCCATCCTTAGTATTTTTTCTTCAATTGTTTCTTTTGCATATGGCGCATAAAAAATCTAATCTGCAGGCTAAATTTCTGTACAATTTACTATTTATTAAGCAAAGAATAATCATCAAATTCCTTGCTTACAACTTTGTTTTCTTTAAAGTCAATCGCAATGGATTTCTGAATGTTTATTTTGCTCGGGTCATCGACAATTGAATATCTAAACCAAGAATATCGGCGTATTCCATTTTCTTTATCGAGCCAAGCGAAAGGTTTACCCAACAAATCTAAAACAATATTTAAGGAATCGCCTCCTTGAATTTTATCAAATGCTTCTTTATTGACAAGACAATTATCTTTTTTACTTTTTCCACATTCAGGATTTCCGTCGCAGGACAAAAAGAAGAATGAAACTAAAAAAATAATCAACGTGAATATGTTTGGCATGCGAGTACTCCGTTTTCAACGTTCCCTTTTTGGTTATGGTTCATTGTTCGTTCTCGGCTCATAAAAAGCGGATGTAGGATTTTTTTTGAATATACATTTTTTGTGCTATTCCCGTAAATAAAAGATATATTGGTTGATATGGATATAATAGAGATTTCTTTATTGTTCTCTGTTGTTTTGCCGCTCATTTGCATTGCGGCAATGGTGAAGGTCTGTAAGGGCATTCGTGCCTGCTATTCCCACCCTGAATACAATGATATCTTTGAACGGGGAAAGAAGGCTGCGGATGGTTTTAAGGTAGCGGCTTTTTTCTTGTTTGTTTTGCCCCCGATAATTGTTTTGCTTCTGTTATTGCTGATGGGCGCATCCCCCCGATCTCATGATCAGTCGGGAGTGTCTGGAGTGATGTTTATTTTTGGTATTTTTGGGTCTATTGGCTTGTTTGTTCCTTTTCTCGTTTCTTTATTTGGATACAACTACCTTTTCCTCGCAAAAGATAATCGTATTGCAGGCCTGATTTTGGCAATACCTTTTTTACCCGTTGTTTTTTCGATTGCCTTTGCATTTGTCGCGGGCGATTTCTCCATTGGAATTTTGGTTCTGTCGATTTTTTCTTTGCATATCATCAGCTGGATTGTAATGCAGTGTTTGCTGGTGTGGAAAAGGAAATCGTTCGACGCTTGTTGAATTTGATAGTGGCTTGAATTTGAAAAAAAGTAGGATCTTATGCCTGTTGGAATGATATGTTTCTTACTATGCACGATTGTATTGCCGCTCATTTGCGCTTTGACAATGAGGGTGATTTGTAATGGAGTTCGCGCCTGCTACAGCTTCCCTGAAGAAAATGATGAATTTGAACGGAGAAAGAAGGCTGCGTCTAATTTTAAGAAGGCAGCCTCGATTATGCTTGGCTTACCTTCTATACTTGTGTTAGTTATGACATTGGTCTTTTGGATTGGTGGATCTTCAAGAGGGAATAGTCTGTATGGTTTGGTTCTGTTTTTTGGCTCTGTCGGACTGCTCATTTCCTTCTTTGCATCTTTTTATGGATACGGCTACCTTTTCCTTGCAAAAGATGATCATACTGCGGGCCTTATTTTGGCACTACCCTTTTTCCCGATAGTTTTTTCTGTTGTTTTGGGGTTTGTTGTTGGCGGGCCTTCTGTTGGGGAAGGCGTTCTATCTGCCCTTTCAGCGTATATTGTCGGCTGGATTGTAATGCGCATCCTGCTGGCGCATAAAAGGAAAAACTGGTGAAATCTGCGATTGTTTCCTCTGCCGTTATTTTCTACATTTGCAGTAATGGATAATAGTTCCCTGAACGTTTTGATTTTGGCGGCTGGGCTCGGGACGCGCCTGCGGCCGCTTACGAACGACGTGCCTAAGCCGCTCGTGCCCGTGGTGGACGCTTCGATTCTCGATTTGCAGGCCCGAAAGGCCCGTGCCATCGGGAACGTGCGCCTGCATGCGAACGCCCATTACCTGGCGGAACAGGTGGTGGAGGCGGGCAATGCGCTCGGATTCGAGAAAGTCTGGGTGGAACAGCCGGAAATCTTGGGAACGGCGGGGCCGTTGCGCCGCATTTATGCAGAGGGTTACCGCAGTGGCTTGCTCGTGATGAACGGCGACGCCTATTGCAATTTTGACCTGCGTGCGTTCGTGAGCAACGCGCAGTCTTTGGCGGCTCGTCCGGATGGCCCGCAGGCGGCGCTCTTGGCGGTGGACTTCCCGAAGGTCAACACCTTCCGTGTGGGCGCTGATGGTCGCTTGGCGGGAATTGCCGGGCGCTTCGGCGAAACTTCCGGAACTCCTGCGACGTTTTCGGGTGTTTCGTGGTACAGCGATGCGGCCCTCTCGCGAATTCGTGAGGGCGAATCCGATATCCGTGAATTTTGGAAGCAGGAAATCGCCGCGGGCCGCGCTCCGTTCGTGGACATGACGCAACTGCACGCGACCTGGATTGACATGGGCTCGCCCGAGGGCCTGATGGCTGCGGTGGAGGCCCGCTTGAAGGAACTGGGCCGTGACGTGAACGAGGCCGTAATCGAGCCCGGCGTAAAAATTCCCGCAGGCGTTACAATCAATCACTCCGTGATTTATGCCGGAGCGGAAATCGCAGAAGGTGAAACCGTCGAGAACGAAATCCGCGGAAAAGATTTTAAGTGGAAAGTTTAGATATGCGCAAATTCAGAGTCGTTTTAGTTGAACCGGAACATCCCCACAACGTGGGCTTCGTGGCCCGCGCCATGCATTGCTACGCCCTCGACGAACTGTATATCGTCTACCCGAGGCGCGACAAGGTCATCGAGAATTCCTACCACACTGCACCGAACAGCCACGAGGTCCTGGACAAGGCGACTATCGTGCACAAGTTCGAAGATGCCATTGGCGATTGCGCTTGCGCTGTCGCATTCAGCCGCCGCATTTACGGTTCCGCCATCAAGCACACGATGATGCCCGGGCTTGCGGAACTCTTGCCCGAGAACGGCACGATTGCGCTCGTGTTCGGGCGCGAATCCTGCGGGCTCGAGACCGAAGAGGTGAACGCTTGCACGTATCAGTGCGAAATTCCGGTGCCGGGCCTCATGAGCCTCAACTTGGCGCAGGCGGTGACGGTGGGCCTGTACGAACTCTGCCGCAGTGGTGCGCTTGCGAACGGCGAAGGTCGTGCGAAGCGCGGTACGAAGGGTGCCTGCGAGACGGCCCCGGCGACCATCGACCAGATTGACAGCTTCAAGAAGTTCCTCGACCGCTACCTGACGGGCCAGTATCACGACCAGTCCTGGCGTGACAACTTCCTCAATACGCTTTTGCAGCGCCTGCACCCCACGCGCAACGAACTTTCTGCATTGTTCGGCTTGATTCGCAACCTTGCAAAAAAGCCCGCCCGCTTGGAACAGGCTGCCGACAAGGCCGCGAAGAAAGCGGCCCAGGAAGCCTCTGAAAAATCTGCGGAGAAATCTGAATAAGAGAGACGTTGGACATGTACGAAATACAGCCATATACTCGAGAACAGGAATCGCGCTGGGATCGGTTCGTCATGGAGGATTCCATGAACGGAACTTTCTTGCAGACGCGCAAGTTTCTGAACTACCATCCTGAAGGTAGATTCGTTGACGCCTCGTTCTTTGTGGAGAAAAGCGGTATTGTTGTCGCCGTTGTTCCTGGCTGTTCTGTCGATGGCTCGTTTATTTCGCATCTTGGTTCGACTTTTGGCGGGCCTGTCATTTCGAAGGATTTTTATTCAGGCAGCAAGATTCTCGAAATCGTCAAGGATATTGATGACTATATTGCCCGTAATTTTAAAAATGTAAAGCTCAAACCGACATCGCCGATTTTTGCGACTGTTCCGACTGATTTGCTTGATTATGCCCTTGAACATTCGGGTTTCACTCGCCACACGGAACTCAGTTGCTACACGCCTATTGCTAAAGATGTGGATCCGCTGGAAAATTGCAAGCGTGAATGTCGCCATAATTTTAGGCAGTCCGAAAAATTGAACTTGACCTACGGTGAGATTCCTGATAGCGAAATGGAAAAGTTTTACGACCTCCTTGTAATGTCCAAGGCTCGCTATAACACAAAGCCGGTTCATACGTTGGCGGAATTGCAAGACCTCAAACAGAGGTTTCCGGAAGAGATCCTGTTTCGTGGTGTATGGCAAGACGGAGTCTATCTGTCGGGCATGATGATTTTCTACTTCAGGCAGGCGAAGGTTTTCCATTTCCAGTACCTTGCACCCGATGATTCCAAGCGCGAAACGAATGCCACAACATCGCTGTTTGTAAATGCGATGCGCGAGGCGGCCCAAGCTGGTTGCGAAAAGTTTTCGTGGGGAATATCGACCGAAGATGCCGGCGCGTATTTGAATGAAAATCTCTACCGTTTCAAGGAATCGTTCGGCGCGCTCCCGTGCGTAAACGCTAGATACGAGAAGAGTTGCTCTTAACTTAAAATTTGCTCGTAATTCGTCAATCTTTGTACTTGTAGATGTTATTTGATATGACAAAACCATCTCGGAAAGAGATGGTTTGTGTGTAAAGTGGTATTGCTTGGGGCTGTTTTAGTCTTCAAGTGCGAAATCAACGGTCGTCACGACTCGGATTTTCTTGATGTAGGGAGTGTTCTCATCGCGATTGTCGATGGAGAATACGCCTTGCGAGGCGTTTCGGATCTTGCCGAGCTTGCTTTCGGAGTCCTTTGCGAACTTCTCTGCTGCGGTGCGGGCGTTCTTGGTCGCGCTTTCTATCATCTGCGGCTTTATGTCGTTAAGCCCTGTAAATTCGTAAGAGGCGTAGTTGTTGTTGATGACGATGCCCATGTCAATCAGGTTGACCATTTTTTGTTGTAAATCGCGAACGGCCTCGACCTTGTTTGTTGCGATGGTGAGGTTGGTGTTGCTGGAATAGCGGAACTTGGAGTTGTTTTTTACGAAGGGGTTCGCTTCGTTGTCGTTCACGTTGGGCAGGTTGAACGTGATGTCTTCGGCTGCGATGCCGTTGTCGACGAGGAACTGCTTGATGGTGTTGTTGTTTTGGGCGATGTCCTTGAAGAGTTCCTTCATGTCGTTTCCGAGCAGCCCGTAACTGATGTTCCAGAAAACCTTGTCCGCAGGAACTTCCATTTCGGCGAGGCCACGCACGTGGACGACTCGACCGCGGTCGCCAGCCTTGTTTATGCCGCAATAGACAAAAGCGCCAAATGCGATTATGGCTATGGCGAGGATTAATGCTTCTGGAATGCGTGTTTTCATTGTTAAAACTCCTTTTGGTGTTTGTTTAACAATAATTTCGCTTAATAAGATACAAAATTTGTTTTTTTACGGTTTTGACGGGTGAAAACGGTAAAAAAAAGAGCCATTCGGGTTTCCGAATGACTCTTGATGCCGTAAAATCGTTTACTGTCTCCAGTGCTTCAATTGCGAAAGGTGCGAGTCGAAGAATTTGCGCCTTTCTGCATCGGGCGTATTTTCGGGGTTTGGCATGTGCGAAAGCAAAAAGTCCAGCAGCGTGTCCTTGTTTGTATAGGTGAACTTGCCGTCCACGTAGCACCACTTGCAGTAATCCTCGTTGAAGTGTCCGTCGGTTTCGCGGCTGATCATGGCGTCGTCACCGAGGGGCATGCCGCAGCACTGGCAAAAAAGCTGGCGCGGGGCACCGAGCAGCGTATTGATGGAAACGTTGAATTCCTTCGAGAGGACCTTGAGCATTTCGGTGTTCGGCTGCGTCTCGCCGGTTTCCCAGCGGCTCACGGCTTGGCGCGTCACGCCCACGCGTTCCGCCATCTGGTCCTGTGTGAGGTTGTTCTTTTCGCGAATGTTCTTGAGAATTTCTGAAACAGACATAAAAGCTCCTTTTTTGAGTACGGGCTAAATATACTTACGCGCCCGTGCCGAATCAAGAAACAGGTTGTTGCTATTTGTAAAAAGAATGAGGGGCCTTGTTGCTGACTATTCCAGGATATACGCCTTGGTAATCTCGCCAGTGAAGGCCCAGTGGATGTCGCGCTTGCCGCTTGCGTCCTTCGGGTAGTTCTTTTCCAAATCGTCGGTGGAGATGGCGTTTTCGTCTTGCAACTGCTTGTAGACGACCTTGCATTCCAGCACCATCGGGAATTCCTTGATGGCCGGGACTTTTACGGTTTCGCCGTCCACGTAGGTGAAGCCGAATTTTGCGGCCTTGTCGACATCGCGACCGCTAGTTGTGCCGCATTCGCTGATGAGCTTGCGCGGGGAACCTTCCACAGGAATGCTCACGGTGAACTCGCCGTTCTTCTCCAGAAATTCGAGCGTGTAGCGGCTCAGGCGCACGAAGGTGGTGAACAGGACCTTGTTCCATTCGATGCCCATCATGCCCCACGAGATGCTCATGGTGTTTGCCTTGCCGCCTGCGGCGGCGGTCAGCAGCGCACCGCCTTTGAGCCCGTTCATAATCTTGTCGGCGTAATCCAGTACGTTGATTTCTTTTTTCATGCTAAATATCCTTATTTGAATGTCATCTTGGAGCGTCAGAAGGATGCGGTAGGATCCATTACATTGTTCTGTTCAAATATACACTTTTATATATTTGCACTATGACCACGAAAACAATAAAAATCCAATACCTCGACGAATCCATCCCGAAACTCACCTATGTGGGTGGCAAATCGGACTGGATTGACCTTGCTGCGGCTGAAACCGTGACGCTCAAGGCGGGGGAGTTCCGCCTGATTCACCTGGGGGTCGCGATGAAGCTTCCCGAAGGTTACGAGGCGCATATCGCCCCGCGCAGTTCTACATTCAAAAACTTCGGTATTCTGCAGGCGAATTCTGTGGGCGTGGTCGATTCGAGCTATTGCGGCGCGAACGATTGGTGGAGAATGCCCGTGTATGCCACCCGCGACGTGACCATCGAAAAAGGGAGCCGTATCGCGCAGTTCCGCATCATGGAAATTCAGCCGACTCTCACCTTCGAAGAAGGCCCGCTTGACGGCGCCGATCGAGGCGGATTCGGGAGTACGGGCGTTATCTGATGTGCCAATTTCCCGTGTAATATTTTCGTCACAAAAATGGGAACGCACCGAGAACGGATTCTTATGTAAAATCTCGTTTTACGTGTGATTTTTGACGAAAAACAGCTATATTTATTTTTGTAAGCGTGAGGACCTCGGGTCAATCGCCTATCAAATTAGCCCCTGTCACCCCGGCAGGGGCTTTTCGTATGCCTGCCTTGGCAAAAAGGGGGGCATTCGCATGTAAATGGGGGCGAAAGTCGGACCGGACGCTTGTTTTTTATCGGTTTTAGAATAAACTAACGTCTTTGGGACGCCTGGCCTGCGTGAAAACGCCCTCTTTGACGCCTAAATGGGGGCGCCATGCCTTGTTGTTACGCCTGTAAACGCTTTTCGTCGCGAAAAATGTCTAAAATAGCCCTCAAAAGTCTATTTTATAACCCGGAACACAGGCTTTCCGCGGACCAGGAATAAATTGAATGCCGGGAAATGCCGTATCGCGCGCTTGCGCAAAGGGATTGAAAATGATTGACGTTAAGGGCAAGTGGACCTTGATTACCGGCGGCTGCCGTGGTGTAGGCCGTCTCACCGCTATCGAAATGGCCAAGCTGGGTGCGAATATCATCTTGCAGGGCCGCGACAGGGCTCATGCCGAACCGGTGATGGAAGAAATCAAGAAGTACGGCGTGGAAGTGCGTGCCGTGGGCTGCAACCTCGAAAACGAAGCCGAAATCGACGCTGCCCTCAAAGAAATCGACAGCTGGGGCGTGCAGGTGGACCTCGTGTTCAACAACGCTGGCCTCATGAGCCACTACTTCACGGACTACCTCACCAACACGATGGAAGACTTCCACCATGCGATGGCGGTGAACTTCTATGCGCCCATCAAGATTGCCTATCACTTCTTGCCGGGCATGATTCAGCGCGGCTTTGGCCGCATGCAGCTCACCACGAGCGGCATCGCGGGCGAACCCGAACTGATGGGTTACGCCTGCGCGAAGGCCGCCCTCACCAAGTTCGTGAAGGATTTCGCCTGCAAGCTGAACGGCACTGATGTGATGATGAACGTTATGGATCCGGGTTGGCTCCGCACCGATCTCGGCGGTCCGAACGCCCCGAACGCTCCCGAAACCGTAATCCCGGGTTCCATGGTCTCCGTGCTGCTCGACGACAAGAAGAGCGGCCGCTGGTTCAGCGCCCAGGAATTCACTGGAATGAGCCTTGCCGACGCCGTAGAAAAAGGCAGGAAAGTAGAATCGTAATGCAAATTGGATAGTTTGTAATACAAAAATTTGGTTGTTTGCATTGGTAGAGCCCGTCGTTTAGTACGATGGGTTTCTTTTTTTGGCAAAATAAGTTAATTTGTAGAAAGAACATTTATACCGAAAGGAAAGGAGATTTTAATATGCGCTCTATTGCCATCGCTGTCATGTTGCTTGTGGCGGGAGTCTGGGCCGCCGAGGATGGTTCCAAGGCTAACCCTTTAACAGTTTCTTCCGCACAGGATCTTGTGGATCTTGGTGAGGCCGTGAAGATGGGAACGGACTACAAGGGCGTGACAATTGCGAATATGGGTGCGGGCCTGCATTTCAAGCAGACTGCGGATATCGACCTTTCGACTGTGTGCGGTCGCGAAATCGGCAACTGGCACTCGATTGGCCCGTTCGCTGGAAGCTACGATGGAGCGAACCACAAAATTTCGAATCTATTTATCGATGAAGATGTTGATATGGAGGCGAGCCCGGGACTTTTCGGCATAATCCTTAGCAATACCACGGATACCGTCTATTACGAAAATATCGTACTCGATAAGGCTTATATTCATGCCTCGGGAATTGTTGGTGGAATTCTTTCTCAGGCCGTATCGGGCGTTGTTGCCGTGCGGAACAATAAAGTCGACCTTGAATTTAAGTCCGGTGCGTCGGGTACCTTGCAGTTCGGCGGCGTCGTGGGCAATACGCTTTCCGAATCGATGAGCGTCCGTGGCAATTCGGTAAAGGGATCTATCCTGGTGACCTCGGGGGACATGTCTTACGTGGCCGGCATTTTGGGACTTATCGTTGGGGGAACGGTTGAAATGCTCGACAATGTGAACGAAGCCAACTTCGTCGTTAAGGGAGATGTCTTGCCGAGCATTGGAGGAAACGTCGGGCTGATTGCTGCCTTGTGTACGATGAAGAACAACACTAATAAGGGTGATATTCTTGTAGAATCGACCAAGAAAACGAACACGAAGAGCGAACTCATGTTTATTGGCGGCCTCGTTGCTGTTGGCAGCATGAAGGGGTATGCTGTTTCTATTGTTGGCAATGTCAATTACGGAAAGGTTGAAGTTTCGGGCGGGAACGCCAGCGTTGGTGGTATCTTTGGCTTGGTGCAGGCTGATTCGACGGCGTTGCTGGATAGTTGCTTCAATATGGGTGAAGTCATCTATCATGGTGCTGAAAACCCGGAAGCCGTGTATGTTGGAGGCGCTGTCGGTATGTGGGAAGGTGTGGAGGCTACCCGCCTAGAAAACTCTGGCAACATCCTTGTCGAGAATGCTGCTAAGCCTTCCGTCGGTGGTCTTGTCGGTTTTGTTCGCGATGGGACGAAATCCATCAAGCTCACGAAATCGGTCAACAAGGGCAAAATTACGGTGAAGAACGAGCAGCCTATAGCCGGATGGGTTGCGGGTCTGGTTGGCAGCACTGATTCCCTGAATTTTGCCGAGTTGAACAACTGCACCAACAAGGGCAATATCGAGATTGTTGGAAAGGCGGATGCGTCTCTTGTCACGAGCGAACTGGCTGTGGTGTACATGGGAACCAGATTCCTTGCCAATGCGAGCGTGAACGAGGGTGAAATCTTGTTCCTGGCTGAAGGGCCAATCGAGCTCCCGGCGCCTGTAGTCAAGAAGTCTCTGAATGTCCGTGTGGTCGATATGGGCGCGGGCCGCATTACTCTCGAAATTCCGGGGATGGACTCCTTCGCTTCGGGACGCGTCCGTGCGGGCGTGTATTCCTATGACGGAAGACGCCAGCCGGTGAGCCTGAACGCATCGGGCAATCTGCTGCACCTGGAAGGCCTGCCGTCGGCTGGACGCTTCCTGGTTCGTGTCTCGACACCCAGCGGAAACAGCTCGGTTCCTGTCACGTTGCGTTAACTCCTTGCTATATTTCTAGACATGAACAATTCACAATCTCGCAGCAAGCTTCGTGACGAAGTCTATACCCAGATGATGTGCGCCCAGGCGCGCCTCAGCAAAGACCAGAATACCCAGATGGGGGCGGTGCTCGTGAGTGCCGAAGGTCGCGTGATAAGCACCGGCTATAACGGTGCCCCGGCGGGCTTTGACGACGAAACCGTCCCGTACACCCGCGAAAAGCAGCTGCTCGCTTACGACCTGCTCGATGCGGATTCGGGTGAACTCCTGAGCCATCACGAGTTCGAGGCGAACAAGTACCCCTTCATGGTGCATGCCGAAATCAACGCGCTGCACTATGCCCGCGGAAAGGTTCCTCCCGGTTCCAAGCTGTACGTGATCGGCTTCCCGTGCGAGCGTTGCGCTTTGGACGTGAGTCTTTCGGGCGTTGCCGAAGTGTTCGTGACCAAGGACGATTACGACCCGAAGTCGACGCTCAACAACAGCCGCGATACGGCCTACTACATGTTCGCTCAGGCGGGAATAATCGTGACCCTCTGCGGCAAGCGAATTCGTCCGGTGGTCTCGAAGCCGGCTGCTAAGTAGCTGAATTTTACTTCAATTAAAAACCGGTTTCCATCAAGAGGATGGAAACCGGTTTTTGTCGTTGTTTAAAATGAATGGACTGGGTGTTGGAAATCTTTAATATTCGTGGATAATAACTGTTATGTAGTTTCTGTTCCGGTTTCTGTACAAGATTTTGGCTGAACTCATATCGTCAGGAACTTCAAAATCGACGACGGCTGTGCAACTGCAAAAGGGGCGCTCATTTCCGTCGTATTCGGTGTCGACAAAAAGCGTGTCGGCGACTTTCTTTGTGTGCAGGGAAAAGTCTAAGCCGCAGTATGTTGCTATTTTCAGTTCGGTATACACGGCACCATTTTCTTTCTTCCGGAAATAGACGGTGTCCACTGTAATGGCATTGTCAAAAATGGAATTTTCCTCATTCTGTGGGGCTGGATGTCGCAGTGCTTCGGGCAAGAGGCTGGCGGCTTGCTCGTCCTCGAAATCGTCAAGGCCTTCTACTAGGCAAGCTGTCTTCAGTTCGTAGGGTATGCCGTTATCGTTGTCTGAACATGAACACAGGGCTGCCCATGCAACCATCAATAAAGTAAACGCGATGCTTTTTTTCATTTTTGCTTCTCCTTCAAATTATTGTGCCCATACGGGGCGCTAATAAAGATATTATACGGACTGAAAAAAAANNGACGGGAAAAATTGCGAAATAATGAAACGGTTTGTTTCATATGACATAATTTGTCGTTTGCATTTATTATATTAGTGCACATGGTAGCACTAAATAAATCGAAGAAAGAAATTGAATACCTCTGTACGGAATGTGGCAACACGACACCCAAGTGGGTCGGCAAGTGCCCGTTCTGCGGGGCGTGGAACACCCTCAAGGAACATGCGGTGGAGCCCGTCAATACGGGTGCGGCGCGTGGCGGGCGCGGGCTGGGAGGTCCGGTCCATCAGGTGGTGCCCTTGCGCGATGTGGCCACGGAAGACACGCGGCGGCTGAGCACCGCCAATGCGGAATTCGACCGCGTGCTCGGTGGCGGGCTTGCGCCAGGTTCCCTGGTGCTCATCGGTGGCGATCCCGGAATCGGCAAATCCACGCTAGTGCTTACGACGCTCGCCACGATGACAGCCGCCGGCGTGAAGACGCTGTACGTGAGCGGGGAAGAGAGCGCCTGCCAAGTGAAACTCCGGAGCGAACGCCTGAACGTGTCGGGCTCCGACATGCTGCTCCTGTGCGAGACGAGCCTCGAGAAGATTGTGGAACAGGCGAAGGAACTCAAGCCGCAGGTCATGGTCATCGACTCCATACAGACGGTCTACAAGGGCGACCTCTCGGGAACTCCGGGGAGCGCCACCCAGCTTCGCGAGTGCACGCTTGACCTCATGGTGTTCGCGAAGAACAGCGGTTGCATCACCATCCTCATCGGGCACGTTACGAAGGACGGGCAGATCGCTGGCCCGCGAATCCTCGAGCACATGGTCGATACCGTCGTCTACTTCGAGGGCGACCGCAACCACCAGTACCGCCTGCTGCGGACTATCAAGAACCGCTTCGGGGCTACCGACGAGATAGGCGTGTTCGAGATGACGAGCCACGGGCTTGAGTCGGTGGCGAACCCGAGCCGCGTATTCTTGCAAGAGAACACGCCGCCAACTCCCGGCAGCGTCGTATGCTGTACGCTCGAGGGGTCGCGCGCGCTTCTCTTCGAGACGCAGGCGCTCGTGAACCAGACGGGTTTTGCCGTTCCCCAGCGGGTGGCCGCGGGTATCGACCCCAAACGCCTCACGATAATCCTCGCGCTTCTCGAAAAGTTCGGGGGAGTCGCGATAGGCGCCTCCGACGTGTTTGCGAGCATCGCGGGCGGGATGAAGGTGACGGATGCTTCCTCCGACCTTGCGCTCGCCCTCGCCATCGCGAGCAACCACCTCGGGATTCCGCTCGGGCGGCAGACCATCGCCATCGGGGAGCTCGGACTTTCGGGCGAGGTGCGCAGTGTCGCGCTCCTGGACCAGCGGCTCAAGGAGGCGCGCCGCCTCGGCATGGTGGAGGCTATCGTGCCTGCGAACGGCAAGCTTCCCGAAATGCTCGAGGGCATGAAGGTCGTGCGCGTCCACAGCCTGTCCGAGGCAATCTCCTGGCTCATGGACAAGAAGTAAGGCGAAACCGCGGATGAAAAAACGCCCCGCAGTAAAGCGGGGCGTTCGAAAAAAAATCCGTTAGAGGTTCCGACTACTCGTCGTCTTCATCGACGTGCTTTTTCTTCTTTTTCTTTTTCTTCTTCGGCATAGCGTCGTCAGCAACAGAGGACTTCTTGCCGCTGCTCTGGACCACGATGTCGGCGGCCTTTTCACCCGGCTTGGTGAAGCCGTACTGGCGCGGGTCGAAGCCTGCGGGGAACTTGGTGCGGCTGTCGTAGATGACCTTCTTCACCGTGCACTTTTCGATCTTAGCGTCGCTCAGGTCGGCGCCGGAGAAGTCAACGTTTTCCATCTTGGTGTCGGCGTCAATCTTGACGTTCTTCATCTTGGCACCGGTGAAGCGGACCTTGACGAGCTTGGCACCGGCGAAGCTTGCGCCGTTCAGCTGTGCGCCAATAAAGTCGGTCTGTTCGATGGTGGAGTTGGCGAGGTTGGCCTTGTCCATGTCAGCACCGTCGAAGATGTTCTTCTTGATGTAGGCGCCGTCGAACACTGCCTTGGTGAGGTCGGTGCCGCGGAATTCACACTTGCTCACTTCGGTATCGAAGAAGGAAGTCTTGGTGAGTTTCGCCTTGTCGAAGTTGGACTTCTTCACGACGCCCTTGTCGAACACCACGCCAGTGAGGTCCTGGCCAGAGAACTTCATGCTGCTCAGCGTGGACTGGGCGAACTTGGCCTTCTGGAGCTGGGTCTTGGAGAGGTCGACGTCGTCGAACTCGGTCAGGGAAAGGTCAGCTTCCTGCAGGTTCACGTTCTGGAATTCAGCACCGCTGAAGTTGGCCTGGGAAAGACCGGCCTTGGCGAAGTTCACGTTGATGAGGTCAACGCTCTTGAAGTTTGCCGCGATGAGGTTACATGCGGTAAAGTCGGTCTTCACGATGGTGGCCTTCTTGAGGTTCGCGTCAGCCATCAAGGAACGGGAAAGGTTCGCGTTCGTGAGGTTCGACTTGGAGAGGTCGGCGCCGGTAAGGTCGACGTCCATCATGGAAGCCTGCGTGAAGTCGCTCTTGCTGAAGTCGGTCTGGTCCGAAACCTTCATGGCGTCGAGGCGTGCGTTCTTGAAGTTCACGTTCGGGAACTGGCTGCCGAGGAGCGTTGCACGGTAGAGGTTGGCCTCTTCCATGTTGGCGCCCTTGAAGTTCGAGTTACGGATGTCAGCACCACTGATGGTGACCTTCCTGAGGTCGGCTTCCTTGAAGTTTGCTTCGCTAATAACTGCGTTCTGGAAGGACACGCCTTCGAGCTTTGCACCCTGGAAGTTCGGCTTTTCGCCAGCGCTGCGCTGGAAGTCGGTAACGCCCTTCTTGGCCTTGGCGTCCGAGAAATCATATCCGTCGATACGCTTGTCGCGGAAGGACGTGTTGAGATCCTGTCCCGAATAGTCCTGGGCAAAACCGCCAATTGTCAGCGCTCCGATAAGGCAAACACCGAACTTCGAAATCTTCTTCATATTCATAGTAAACTGTTCCTTTTATGGAAAACCAAATAACGGATAGCCTTAAAATAACTAAAAAAATGGAAAAACAATCACTTATTTAAAAAAACTCCATTATTTTTTGCGTAAAAAACTAATTTTGCGCTTACAATGTCCCTTTTTAAGTTTCAATCGTACGATTTGGTCGTCTGCGGGGCCGGTCCTGCTGGCCTTATGGCCGCCTGTACGTTTGCCAGACAGACGGGCGGTGCCAGACGGGTTCTGCTGCTCGACAAGAAGGCTCCCTGGAAAGAACCCATCTTTTGCGCTGAGGCCGTGTCCGAGAATCGGCTGGGCAAGTTGTGGCCTGTCGACCGGTCCTGGGTACGTGGTCGAATTTCTGGAATTTATTTTACTTCGCCGAGCCGTTACAGGGCCGAGTTCTACAGCAAGAACTGCGGGCTCATCTTGGACCGCTCCGGCTTCCATCATGCGCTTGCCGACGGCTGTGCCGAGGCGGGTGTGGAATGCCGTTTTGATGCGCTCGTGAAGTCGCTGTCCCGCAATGAGGACGGCACGTGGAATATTTGTGTGAAGGGAGCCGACGGGTCCCTGGAGTCCGTGAATGCGAAGGCGGTCGTTGATGCGACTGGCCCGGGTGCGCGCCTTACGCACGGCATAGAATGCCTCGATGGAATTGAATCGGGCGATACTGATCTGGAACCGGCGGTGTTCGCCGTCGCCGAAGGAATCGAGCACAGTGCGGAACATATAGAGCTCTTTTTCGGTAGCGAATTCCAGGACGGCTACGGCTGGATTTTCCCGCGTGACGGCGTGGAAGTGAATATTGGTTTCGTGCTCGGGAAGAGTGCGCTGCCCGGTACGTCGCTGCGAGAAAAACTGAAGTCGTTTATCGCGGAACGCTACCCGCAGGCGAAAGTCAAGGCCATCTACGGCGGCATGATTGCCTGTGGGCAATCGAAGCGCCCCATGGCGCTCTGCGGCCTTTTCAAGGCCGGCGATGCCGCCAGCTGCGTGAACCCCATCAGCCGTTCGGGTATCGTGGAATCGATGCTCTGCGGAAAGATTGTCGCGCAGTCCGTCGCGGAGTGGCTTGATGCCGGCACGCCCGATGCGCGCCAGAAAGTCGAACATGAAGTTCTCGACCACTGGATGAAGGAACTCGGCGATGCGCACCTGCAGATTGCCCGCGCGAAGCCCGGCTTCAACGCTATCAAGGATTCGCAGTTCGACCGCGCCGCGAAGAGCCTCTCGAAGTTGCCGCGCGAAAAGCAGACTCTGTTCCGTATATTTTTTGCGGTGCTTTGGGCATGCCCGTCGCTCATCTGGAAAATGCGTTCTTTTTTAAAGTAGGGAATCATGGCAGACTCGATAAAGGAAAGGACAGAAGAAGTTCGTGCAAAGTTCGCATCGTTTGCCGACCCCGACGACAAGTGGAAATTCTTGCTCGACCTCGCTCGTGCCCACAAGGGAATGGACGCCTCGCTCAAGGATGCGAAGTTCATCATTCAGGGCTGTGCCTCGACCATGTATTTGGTGCCAAAATTTGACGGTAGCGTTCTTCATTTTGAAATGGACGTGGAAGGCGGAACGACGAACCCGCTTATAAGCCGCGGTCTCGGCGCGCTTGCGCTGAAGGTCTACAACGACTTGCCGCCTAGCGAAATCCTCTCGCTCGATCCGGTGTTCTTTCAGGATATCGGCTTGAACGTCGGGCTTTCTCCGACTCGTTCGAACGGTTTCGCGAGCCTTGTAAAACAGATTTATTTATACGCACGCGTCTATAACGCGATTTCAAAAAAGTAGGGAAGATATGGTTAGTTTCTTGAACGGTAAGAGCCCCTTTGACGAGGCTGAAGAAAAACTCGAAGCGGGAGAGACCATCAACGGTCGCCCGAAAATGTCCACGGGCCCAGTCATGGGTTGGCAGGACGGCGTGTTCCTCCTGGTCATCATCGGCCTCATTGTCGGTGGATACCAGTACTACCAGTACGCAAAGAACAGCAGCGCCGAAACGTTCGCAAAGTGCGACGCCCTCTACGTGGCCGCCGCCAGCGATCCCGCAAAGTTCGTCGAGGTCGAAGCCTGTTACGACAGCACGTGGGATCTCGGTTTCGTGAGCGATTCCATGGAAGTGCTCCGCCAGAACCGCCAGGGACAAATTGCCGACATGCGCAACGCCCAGAAGGATATCCTCGAAGATGCGAAGATTTTGCTCGAGGATGGCGATACCGCGAAGGCGGTTTCTACGCTGAAGAATTATTCCGGTGCATTCTTGCTTCGTCCGTCCGATGCTGCGGAATGGAAGAAGATTGCCGCGTTTGATGTGCCCGAAAGTAAGCCGGAAGCACAGCCTGAAGCTCAGGGCGAAGCGTCGGCCAAGTAAAATTGGCCTGTCGGCGAAAAAAAATGTAAATTAGGGGCATGTCGAAACTAATTGCTCTCGATGGGAGGACTCCCCGCCTGGGAAGCCGCGTTTTCGTAGCCGAAGGCGCGATTCTTGTTGGTGACGTGGAAGTGGGGGATGATTCCTCCGTGTTCTATAATGCCGTGTTGCGTGGCGACTTGGCTCCGATTCGCATCGGATGTCGTACCAACATACAGGACAACGTGACCATCCATGTTTCGACGGATGTCCCGGCGGTTATCGGGAACGAGGTGACTGTCGGGCACAACGCTGTGCTCCACGCCTGTACCATCGACGACAACGTGATGGTGGGAATGGGCGCGATTGTCATGGACGGCGCGCATATCAAGAAAAATTGTATCGTGGGTGCGGGCGCTGTTGTGACTCAGGGAAAGGAATTCCCGGAGAATTCGCTCGTGCTGGGCGCCCCCGCACATGTGGTGCGCGAACTGACGACTGAAGAGATTGAAGGTGTACGCGGTGGTGTTGAACGCTATGTCGAAATAAAGGACAAGCTCCTGGGGGCATAGCGTGGCGTTCAAGTTCTACTTCTTGATAAATCCGGTCAGCGGTGGCGGAAAGGGAAAGCTCATCAGAGAGTTCCTGCCCGAAATCATGGAATCCATGGATTTTGCTGCCGATGAATGGAAGGTGGAATTTACCCGCTACGAAGACATGAAGGGGCAAATTCTCGAGGCGCTTTCGTGCACGGAGACGCTCATTGCGGTTGGCGGTGACGGGACCGTGTCTTCTGTGCTTTCGACGATGCTTTCCTCCGACTTCTCGAACAAGGTGAAAATAGGACTTATCCCGCTCGGTACGGGTAACGACCTGGCGCGCGTCCTGAACCTTTACAAGGCTTTTGCTGACCAGGGGCTGCTTTTCCTGGTTCGCCGTCTCTTGCGTGCGGATGCGGTTCCCTTCGACATTTGGAAGGTGAACGGCAAGTATGCGCTCGCGAACTATTTCTCGGGCGGTATCGACGCGCGTATCGCGCATGATTTTAACCACGACCGCGCTACCGGCATGATTTCCTCGAATTCGGTTATCATGAACAAGTTGCATTACGTGCGCCGTTTCTTTGCCGACAGGAACTATTGCCTGAAGGGCGGGACGCTGCGTTACGTGGACAAGGATGGCGTGAAAAATACGGTCGACCTCAAGGGCCACCGCACCGTGATTGTCGGGAATATCCCGAGTTTTGCGAGTGGGGCGAATCCGTTCTTTAAATCCGATATGGCGGACGGGCTTCTGGAAGTGGTCGATGTCCCGAACATGCTCGCATTCCTGCTTGCCATTGCAATCGGGAACATCCCTGTCGTGGGGCACCTGTACAAGAAGTATTTGCGCAAGTCTACGAAGGTCCGTTCGCTCGAGTTCAAGTTCGTGCCGAATGAATTCCTTCAGCTCGACGGTGAGGACATGAGCGGCAAACTCGGCGAGACCGTGTCTATTGAGTTTGCAAGTCAGGTCCAGATGCTTCGGTTGGGGGACTAGGTGCGTCCTGTCAAGCTTTCTATTGTGCTGGACTGGTTGAAGTCCGAAGGTTTCCTGTCGGGCGATTCGGTGCTGTGCAATGAGACCGATTTTGAAATAGCGGGCTTTGCCTCCGTCGACCTGGCGGGCGATGCCGATGCGAGTTTCTGGGTCGGCGATACCGTGAAGAGCGAGACGAATGCGAACGGTTTTGCGAGTTCGCTTTTGGGGAAGGTGCATGCCGGATTGCTGTTTGTTCCGCGCGGTCTTGCGGTGGATTTAAGTGTAGCGCCTTCTGTCAGGTGTATCGTTCCCGTCGAGAATCCCTACCATGCGATGGTCCGCTTCCTCGAAAAGTTTGCTGGCGAACCTGCGGGTGCGCCGTTTATCGCGGAATCTGCCCGCGTGCATGCGAGCGCCGTAGTCGAAGGTTCCGTGGGCGAGAACGCCGTCGTGGGCCCGGGATGCGTGATTATGCGCGGGGCTACGCTCGGCGCGGGCTGCGTGCTCGAGGCCAACGTGACTGTCTACCCGAATGTGGTCGTGGGCGAGAACTGCGTGTTCCAGGCGGGCGCCGTTGTCGGCTCGCGCGGGTTCGGTTTTTATGAATATGGCGGCGTGCGTCGGCCTGTCCCGCACCCTGCTGGGGTACGCATCGGGCATGATTGCAGCTTCGGTGCGAATTCCGTGGTGGCCGCCGGCTTCCTTACCCCCACCACGATTGGCGACCATTGCCATTTCGATTCGTTTGTACAGATAGCCCATAACTGCCGCCTCGGGAACAACATCTACATGGCGTCGCAATCCGCCGTCGCGGGTTCCGTGATTGTGGAAGACGATGTGGAATTCGCCGGCGGCGCGAAGGCGGCCGGGCACCTCACCATCGGGAAGGGCGCCCGCATTGCAGCGAAGGCGGGTGTCACCAAGAGTGTTCCCGCGGGCCGCACCGTCTCCGGGTTCCCTGCCGATGAAATTTCCCGCTGGCGCCGTTCCATGGTAAGGCTCCGCCAGATGGGGGAGAAGTAGCATGCCTGTAAAGTCTATCGAGTTTTCTTCGCCATCGCTCTCGTCCAAAAACGCCACTGTGCGTGTCGACCTGCTGGAACGCGACCCGAATAGGGAAGCGCGTGTCTGCTGGAATGTCGCGGGAGAGCGGTTCTATTCCACCGACGCCCTGCATTGTTACGGCGAACTGGAATACAGCGTGGCGCGTACTTCAATTTATACAAAACCGGGCCTGAACAGCAGGCTTTCCCTGAGCTCTCCGGAGCATCTCGCTCCCGTGTTCCTTGCATGGCCCGAACTGCGGTTCGACGTCCATGCCGAAGAAATTCCCATGATGGACGGGAGCGCTTTGCCGTTTTTCCATGCGTTGCGCCGCATTGCCGGTGTCCCGCAGGCGCTCCGCTTTTACGACGCTCCCGTGGAACATTCCTGGGAACTCCCGCGCGGGTATGTGAAGGTTTCCCCTTCGGATACTTTCGAGGTGGAGTACGAAATCACGCGGCCCGACGGCTTCTGTTCGGCTGCCGGCCTTTCGGTGTATTCCGCCGAGGACCTCTACAGCGTATTTTCGGCGCGCACGTTCATTTTCAAGGACGATTACGAGGCTGCGCGCGCTGCTGGACTGCTGGGCGGGGTCGACGAGAGCTGCGGAATGCTTCTCGGGGCCGAATCGCGGGTGTATTACCGCATGGACGAAGAACCTGCGCGTCATAAAATTCTAGACTTGTTGGGCGATATCGCCTTCGCATGTCCTGCTTTGCCAAAAGTCCGCATTCAGGTACTGAACGGCGGCCATACCATTCACCATAAAATCATGGAGAAACTCCTGCCTTATGTCTCTACTGGAAACTCTCAAGAAATCTGAAAAAGCTGGTGTCGTTTATGAAGCCGACGTGGTTCATGCCCTGCTTCCGCAGAAGGCCCCGTTTGCCTTTGTGGACGAGGTCCTGAGCCTCGAACTGGGCGACGGCAAGGAAGTTCTCCCGTCCCTGGTGGGCCTTTACCACGTGACCGGCGAGGAGAAGTTCTTCCAGGGTCATTTCCCCGGCAATCCGGTGATGCCTGGCGTGCTCCAGGTGGAATCCATGGCCCAGGCCGCGACGCTCCTCACGATGATTGCTCGCGAGGCCGAAGTGGTGGGCAAGCGCCCGGCGTTCATGGGCATCGAGAACTGCCGCTTCAGGAATCCCGTGCTCCCCGGCATGGATCTGCGCCTCGAAGTGAAGCTCATCTCCGTGCGTCACGGAATCTTCAAGTATGCCGGCAAGGCGTTTTCCGGTGACAAGCTCATGTGCGAAGCCGATTTCGTCGCCGCCATGGTGTAAATTCAGGGGCTCCGGCCCCTATGTATTTTATGCCTGTATGTAAAAAATGAATTTAATTTCCAGGCGCTTTTTACTATATTTACCCACGGAAAAATTTCTATACCTTAAAAGGAAGGTTAATCATGGCTAGAAAGAAGATTGCACTCGTTGGTGCTGGTCAAATCGGTGGTACAATGGCTCTCGTGATCGCCCAGAAGAACCTCGGCGACGTCGTCCTTATCGACATTCCGCAGACTCAGGGTATGCCCAAGGGTAAGGCCCTCGACATCATGGAAGGCCGTTCCGTCATCAACTCTTCTGTCGATCTTCAGGGTTCTACCGACTACGCCGCCCTCAAGGGTGCCGACGTGGTTATCGTTACCGCCGGTTTCCCGCGTATGCCGGGCATGAGCCGCGACGACCTCCTCGACAAGAACTGCGGCGTTATCAAGACCGTCGCCGAAGCCATCAAGACCAACGCTCCGGACGCTTTCGTCATCGTTATCACGAACCCGCTCGACGCCATGGTCTACAACATGCAGAAGCAGTCTGGTCTCCCGGCCAACAAGGTCATCGGTATGGCTGGCGTGCTCGACTCTGCCCGTCTCGCTTGCTTCGTCGCTGACGAACTCGGCGTTTCCGTGGAAGACGTGAAGGCCCTCGTGATGGGCGGCCACGGCGACACGATGGTTTCCATCATGGAATGCGTCACTGTCGGCGGTATCCCGGTTTCTCAGCTCATGAGCAAGGAAAAGTTCGCCGAACTCGCCAAGCGCACTGCTGGTGCCGGTGGCGAAATCGTGAACCTCCTCGGCCGCGGCTCCGCTTTCTACAGCCCGGCTACTTCCGCCGTGCACATGGCCGAAGCCTACCTCCTCGACAAGAAGAACGTGTTCTCCTGCGCTGCCATGCTGAACGGCGAATACGGCGTGAAGGGCCTCTACTGCGGCGTGCCGGTCGTGGTCGGTGCCAACGGTGTCGAAAAGATTCTCGAAGTCTCCATGAACGACGAAGAGAAGGCCGCCTTCGCGAAGTCTGTCGACGCCTGCAAGAAGAACGCTGAATGGGTCGACGCACACACGTAATAAGACCGCTCGTTCGACATATAGGGTGAGGAACCTCCGGTTTCTCACTCACTCTCGCAACCACGCCTCGTTAATACGAGGCGTTTGTTGCTCACGGAGACCGCTCGTTCGACATATAGGGTGAGGAACCTCCGGTTTCTCACTCACTCTCGCAAAATTTATGCAAAAAGAATGCCTCCGATTCACTCGGAGGCGTTTCTCGTTTAAGATTGCTAAACTCGATTATCTGTAATTGAACCAGTAAGCGATGCCGAAGATTAGGCGAGAGTTGGACATGTCGGTGTTTTCGTACATGTTGGTCACGCCGTGGGTGTACTTGAAGGAGAATTCAAGACCGAAACCCAAGGTAAAGCCGAGACCAGCACCGAGTTCGACGTTCATGAACTTCTGGTCATCGTTGCTGTTCCATTCTTTGGCTTCGCCCGTATAGCGTACTTCGAAGAGGTTTATGTCGAATGTAGCGCCAGCTTCGAAGAAGAATGCTTTAGAAGCATAGAAACGAGCCATTGCGGGAATATTGAAAGCCATGCTGAAGGAGCCGTCATCTTTGGGATCGGAAGAAGAATGATATGCTGAGAGATTGTTGTCGTTTTCGCCATTGATGAAAGTGCCTATGCCGAATTGCAAGCCGAGTCCTGTGTGAATGCCGATGCGGCTGTTGAAGCCGATTATGGCGTTGAAGGAAGCCTGCGTATAGGATTTGTTATAGTCTGCATAATTCGGGGCGTCATCGCCCTTGAGAATTACGAGTCCCTCATCTATGCTGATGCCGAAAATGGCCGGCTTGTCGATGGCTGCGAAGGCGCTAGAAAATGCCATCAGAAAGACGGCGATTGCGAGAAGTTTTTTCATATTTTTCCTTTTTGTTTTTGCGAATAACCTAACTGGAAGTGTTTCCGCATGGAAGGTAATGTAGTAAAAAAGTATTCTATCGTGTGTACGTAAGCAAAAAAATTATGAACTTGCTGTTGTGGACATTTAAATTGACTTTTGAAACCGAAAATAATCGAATTTTGGCCAAATTTTGATAAAATGTGGACTTTTAATTACAAAAAGTTGTTGACTTTGACCAAATAAAAAGTTATATTCGGAATATAGACGTTTTATACGGAGCCGTATATGTTTTTTGGTATGGGATCACGTTACGGCGTGGGCACTATGTTCGGGTGCGTAGGCTTGGGTGTTGTGTTTGGTTCTTCTGTTGCTTTTGCTGCCGATTGGTATGCGAAAGACAACTTGCAACCAGGTCACGACCCGAGCATGGTGCGGTTTGAGGACGGCTACGCCCTCATGAGTACGAACAACAACTTGCAGTTGTGGACATCTGAAGATGCCTACACTTGGCGCGACCATAAGTCGACCGTGAGCGCGATTCCGCAGTGGGCTTACCAGTATGCGCCGGGCACCGAGGGCATCTGGGCGCCGGATATTTTCTACATGAATGGCGAATTCCGCGTGTACTACTGCGTGTCGGTTTTCGGCAAGCGTTCTTCCGCAATCGGTTACCAGGCGACGACCTCGATTGTGCCGGGTACGGATGGCTACGGCTGGAAGGATCATGGCCATGTTTTCCACACGACGACCAGCGACAAGTACAATGCGATTGATGCGGACGTGGTGCGCGATACCGATGGCAATTACTGGATGGCGTTCGGTTCGTTCGGGCTCGGCATTCAGCTGATTAAGCTGGACGCGCAGACGGGCTATCAGGCGAGCGACGACAAGACGGTCTACAACATTGCGCGCCGTACCAGCAGCGCGAGCGGCGGCGCCGAAGAAGGCCCGAGCCTCATCGAGCATGACGGACAATACTTCTTGTTCACTGCATGGGACAAGTGCTGCCAGCAGGGGCCAAACATCGAGCAGACCACTTACAAGACGGCTTACGGCCGCGCCGACAAGGTGACGGGACCGTATGTTGACCGCGCCGGTTACAATATGGCGACAGGCGGCGGCACGATTCTGCTGGAACGTTACGGGCGCTACGTGGGCCCGGGCGGCGGAGAAGCCTTTCAAGACCTGAACCGTGTGCGTTTTGTGCACCATTACTACGATCTCAACGGCGATAAGTACAACCACATCCATATTCGTGACGTGGTGTTTACCGACGATAACTGGGCTGAGATGGGACAGCCCTTCCTCGGACGCTACTTGAGCGCGGAGGTCGAACACGGTGTGCTGACGCGCGCGGTTTCAGGCGACCTCGCGATTACGCGGAGCAACACGGCATCGAACGGCGAATACCTCGCGTATGTGAATACTGCGGGTTCCAAGATCCACTTGCCGATGAACATCATGCAGGCGGGCGATTACTTGCTGCGCTACCGCTATGCGAATGGCGGTGATGCTGCCGCGACCCACAAGGTGACCGTCAATGGCAAGTCGCAGACGGTGACGCTCCCGCCCACGGGTTCCTGGGGCACGTTCCCTGAAAAGTCCGTGGTGATGGTACCCGCGAAACTCAAGCGCGGCGGCAACTTCATCGAAATCGAGCCTTCGCCGAACGGAAATTTTGCGGAACTCGACCGCATCGACTTCTTGCGCATTATCCGCGATACGATTCCCGCGAACGGCTTTGACAACGGCATCCGCGTGCGCCTCACGAAGGATGACGAGCTCGCCATCAAGGACGGCGGCTATGCGATTTTCGAGAACGTGGTGACCGATTCCATCAGGTCACTGGACGTGTCTGTCAAGGTAAAGAGCGTGACGGGCGGCAAGCTCAGCATTCGTGATGGCAAGAAGGACGGGACCGTCCTTTCGGAATGCGAACTGGTGGCGGCCAATGCGAAGTCGACGGCTAACGGCTGGACGGAAGTGTCCTGCTCAAACTTCAAGAGCGTCAGCGGCGTGAAGGACTTCTACCTGACGGCTTCGGGCGTTTCGGGCGAGGTGCTTGTCGGGAACATCGTGTTCGCGGGTGCGCCCGGGGACATTGAATGCACTGAGGAACCGTGCGGAGAGCCAGGGTCCAGTTCCAGTGGCGTTGTAATCGGGTCGAGCAGTTCCAGCGGAACGGAAGCGATTGTTCCGCACGATATTCGCCGCGATTTGCAGCAGCCCGCACGCAAGGGTTATCGCGACCTCAAGGGCCGCAGCTTCGACAAGCAAATCCGTTACAGGGTGATGTTCTAACCCGTTTTGAATGTCACCCTGGACTAGTTCTTAATAGCCACTTGCAGCTTTGCCGCTTAGTGGATATAATCCTCGGAACGGGGACGGGGTCGACGATAAAAGGTTTCTTATGCATAAATATTTTTTAAGCATCGCCCTTTGCGCAACCGCGGCCTTTGCGGCCAACCCGCTCACTACGGCATTCTATTCCGCTGATGCGGCCGCTTTCGTGCATAATGACAGCCTCTTCATCTTTGCGGGCCACGATGAGCAAGGCCCGCAGGGCAATAACAACAAAGCGTTCATCATGAACGACTGGCATGTGTTGGTGACCGACGACATGGAGAACTACCTCGATTACGGCGCGGTGCTGAGCGTCAAGACTTTCAAGTGGGCGAACGCAAGCGCATTTGCAGGGCATTGCGAATACCGTAACGGCAAATTCTACTGGTACGTGGCGGTGCATCACGGAACCATCAAGGAAAACGGGAGCGAAGGCTTCGCCATCGGTGTCGCCGTGGCGGACCATCCGTCGGGCCCGTGGGTCGACGCCATCGGGCAGGCCCTCGTTACCGACAACACCCCGAACGACGTGAAACTCAACATCGACCCCGCAATTTTTTATGACGGCGATGATATCTGGATGTATTGGGGCTCGTGGAATGCGGGACGCCGCGTGAAACTCAAGGAGAACATGATTGAGCTCGCGGGCACTCCCGAAGACATCAAGATCAAGGACTTTTTCGAGGCCCCGTGGATGCACAAGTACCGCGGCAACTACTACTTCAGTTACGCCTCGGGTTATCCCTCGACGACGAACTACTCGATGGCTCCGAGTATTAACGGGCCGTGGACGCAGAAGGGCGTCATCAACGACAAGATGGAAAATTCCGAGACGAACCATCAGGCGATTTTCAAGTATCTCGGGCACTGGTACTTTATGTATCATGGCGCGAACTCTCCGGACGGCTGGACTTACCGCCGTTCCGTGAATATCGACTACCTGTATTATGACGAAAATGCGAATATCCAGAAAATCAAGCGCACCTCGACTGGTGTAGACAAAGTAAATAACGCGCTCGTGGAAAACGGCGGCTACCGCATGACTGTTTCTCACAGCAACTTGACGCTCGAAGACGAAAACGGAATTGTGGTGCAGCGCCCGACGGACGAATCTGCTGATGCTCAGTTGTGGGTGATTGCAAAGGGCGATTCCGTGCGTCATTACACGCTCAAGAACTTTGCGACCGGCCGCTACTACTGCCCGCCCAAGGCCTTGCTCGATACCGTCAAGACGTCCGAAAAGGCTTGCGATATCCGTATAGAGAATGCTTCCGTCAACAAGGGTTACTACGTCTACGGCGATTACGACAGCGATTTTGTGGGCGACGTGCTGAACATCTCGAAGGATGCGGGCATGCCCGTGATTACGTGGGTCCGCACCGGCACCGATAACCAGAAGTTCCAATTCAAGGCGGCCAAGTTGCCGGAACCTGTCGTAGAATCCTCGAGTTCTGAGGCGGTCTCTAGCTCGGAAATTGCGCCGGAAAGTTCTAGCAGCGGAACGGATGCAATTGAATCGCGCGCTGTCCGCCACGACTTGCCGCAGCTCGACCGCAAGGGCTACCGCGATCTGAAAGGCCGCCGGTATGACAAGCAGATTCGTTACAGGGTGCTGTTCTAGGGCCCGTGCCTATTTTACCATCTGGAACACTTTTTCGCCCTCGAGACTCATTCCGTAGCGCGTGCGCAGAATTTCTTCCTTGTACAGGGAATCGTGTTGCAGGCGCTCGATTTCTTGCGTGCGTTCCTCGATGATTTGTTTGAGCGAATCGATTTTGAATTCGTATTCCGCGATTTGCTGGGCTACGTTGCGCTGTTCGATCAGGTTGCCCTTGCTGAAAAAGAGCTGCAGCACGAGAATGCCGATAAAGAACATGAAAGCTATCACGGCGATGTAGATTCTCTTGTGCATTAATTGACTCCGTCGAACTGGAAAACGAAATTATCGTCGGTGTGGGCGAGCCCGGCCATTTCCAGCTCTGTCAATATAGTTAAAAGTTGGCTTATGTTAAAGTCGAATTCCGACTGGAGTTCGGTAAAAGTTTTGCGGAAGCCGTTTACGCGACGGAAAAAGTCCAGCGTGGCTTTGTCCAGGTGGGTGCCTGCGAGCGAAAGTTCCTTAAGGCTGATGCTTTCGGATTTCGGGAATCCGAGAATGGAACGCAGGCTTTCGGGCGTGAATACGGGCTTGGCGAGTCCCCGGTCGAGAAGGGCGTTCGGGCCGCTCGCTACTTCGCTGTCGAAATCGCCCGGGATGGCGTAGAGCGGCTTGCCTTCCTTACGGGTGAATTCCCCGGTAAGGAGAGCCCCGCCTTTTGCCTTGCTCTGGACGATTAGGGTTGCCGCGCAGATTCCGGAGATGATTTTGTTCCGTGCGGGGAAGTTTCCCTTGTATGCGGGTTCGTCGGGCTCGAACTCGCTCACGAGCGCACCGCCCGCTTCCAGAATCCTTCGGGCGAGTTCCCCGCGGGTCCCTTCGATGCGGGTGCATAGCCCCTGCGCGAGGACTGCCACGGTCGGGATTCCGGCCTCAAGTGCCGCCTCGTGGCAGTAGCTGTCTATTCCCTGCGCCAGCCCGGAGACGACTACGGCGCGTGTTCCGCGGAGCGATTCCACAAGCCTTTTGCAGAGGATTTTCGCGTTGGGTCCGGGCCTGCGGGTGCCGACCATCGCGATGCCTACGGGGGCGTTTCCGCGCCTTTCGTCGGTTGTCGGGATGCCATCTCCGTTGTGGGTGGCGGAATCCTCGGAGTCGGCCGGTGGCAGCGTTCCCATCGCATAGAGAACTTTTGGTTTGTAGGGGGATTTGCTGAGGGCGAGGGGGTATTGCTCGGGAGAGACAATATAGGGCTCGAAGTTCATGGGCTTCCTTTGCGGGCGCGGTTTAATGCGTGCTATAAACGGCGCATGGGATAATTAAAGGAACATGCCGCGCGGTTTTATAAAGGATAATCGCTGGTCGGCAATCGCCCGGGTCCGGCATCGCCGGTACCTGAATTTGACTAGGCCTGCGAACAATATAGCAATAATGTGTAATGTGTGATGTGTAATGTGCGATTTATAATTAGTCATTTCACATTCCACATTTCACATTTGAATATCTATCTTTTACGTCATGAAATATACGTTTGACGACTTAGTCGATATTTTAAAGAGGCTCCGGGCCGAAAACGGCTGCCCCTGGGACCGCGAACAGGATACGCATTCGCTTTTGCCCTACCTTGTGGAAGAGAGCAGCGAGTTTATCGACGCCGCGATGGATGGAGACAAGGCCCACATGTGCGAAGAGCTGGGCGATGTGCTCCTGCAGGTGGTTTTCCATGCGCAGGTCTGCCGCGAAGAGGGCTCTTTTACTATCGACGATGTGGTGCAGGGAATCTGCGAGAAGATGATCCGCAGGCATCCGCACGTGTTCGGCGACGCGCAGGTGGACAATTCATCGGAGGTCAGCCGCCGTTGGGAAAAGATCAAGGCCCAGGAGGCGACGCACCTGAAGGATGCCGGAAAATCCGTCATGGACAAGGTCAGCAGGAGCATGCCGACGCTCGCCCGTACGCAGGATATCATCCGCAGGGTGGCAAAAGTCGGGTTCGACTGGGGCGAACCTGCGCCCGTGTTCGACAAGGCGCAGGAGGAATTCGCGGAATTCCGTGCGGAGCTGGAAAAGGTTTCTCCCGAAAACGCGAACACCGACCGCCTGGAAGACGAGTTCGGTGATATCATGTTCTGCCTTGTGAACGTGGCGCGTCATAGCGGGTTCAATGCCGATGTCGCATTGCGGCGCGCGAACGCGAAATTCGAGAAACGTTTCCGCGAAGTGGAACGCCTGGCCCGCGAGCAGGGGAAGGCCGTCGCAGAAATTGGGCTGGAAGGCCTCCAGCAGCTTTGGAAACAGGCTAAGGCCTCCGCTCGATAACGATGGTGTCCTGCAACTCTATGCGCAGGAGCCCGTCCCTTGCGGCGACATAGAACTTGTCGAAGTTGCAGGTGTTCTCGTCGGCGCTCGTAGCGTCGAATTCAAGTACGTCCCAATATGTATTCTTTCCTATCTTCAGGGAATCGAGCATGCGGATGGTGTAGCCGTCACTGTTCGTCATAATGTCCCCGCGGAGGTTCTTGAAGACGATATCGGGACCGTATTGCCAAATCCCGTCACGGAAACTTCTGAAGCAAGAGATGGTCATCTTGCCGCCGTTGTCGTCGCATTCAATGCGCAGGTCGATATTTATTTCGTTTAGGTCGCCTGAAGCCTCGAAATAGAAGTTTTCGGGCTTGTGGCTGTAGAGACGCTCGTCATAGGCATCCTTTAAGCCCCAGTTGTCGATAACCTTGACAGTGTCGCTCCACTCCTGTTCTTTCTTGACCAACCTCTTGAAAGAACCTCCGACGTAGGGGTCGTCAAAGTCGAAAAAGTCACATGCAGAAAAAGCCATGCCGATAGCAAGGAGAATGGCGAACTTCGCGAATTTATTCATGGTCGTCTCCTTCCTTGATGGTAAAACTCCTGCCGTCTACGCATTCCAGTTTCAGGATGCCTTTGGTTCTCGAAAAATAGAGGTGGGCAAGTTCACCGTCAACTATTTCATTGTAGTTGATGGCGTTGTAATGCGTCATGTCCATAATGACGAATACGCTGTCGTACGTCACACCGTTGAAGGTGATGGTATCGAGCATCCTGATGGCGTTATCGATCCCCATTTCTGCCGGCAAACCCGTGGAATCGAGTTCGAATTCGAATGCGGTATTTCTGTAGCTTATGAATACCGGCATGTTCTGGCCTATGTTGAATCCGTGCGCGTTTTCTTCTTTGCTGACGTTTATGCGGCCATAGAAGTTTATTTCGACATTCATGATGGGGTAGGTGGATGTGAGAAATACTGTACGGTTCTCTTGCTCGGCAATGACGCAGTAGTCGCTCCAACTGGCGGAAAAGGTGGAGTCATAGCTCACGCTCAGGTCAAATTCGAAACCTTCGGAATGGACGTAGTGCGTTGAGTTCCCTTTCTTGAAGTTCCCGATAGTCTTCTGACTGTCGGCTAGCCTGTAGTCCGGGTGATATATGGCATCGCATGTGTCGGAGTCGTATGGCGGTTCGCAGGCGGTTAGGCAGATTAGGGAAATGGCAAGAAATATCGGGGGGCGTATGATTCCTGAAAACACGATTTTCTCCTTTGGATACACGACATGAGTAAAATACAAATTTTGAAAATGCGTTTTTGGGGAAGAAATGCGATAATTTCGTCTTTTTTTGCAATTCCACTTTGGAGTGTTCTATATAGGAGTGCTTTTTGTAAATTTTTTTTATTCCTGCGCGCATGTGCGGGGGTATATTATGGATGTGCTTCCAGTCAGTCCTGGTTCTGGAGAAGGGATGCCGGATCGAACCACGGGGTAGGACTTATTGGGTGTACACTTTCTATTCCAAAAGTCACTCGGTCTTTATGGCCGGGTGATTTTTGTTTAGGGATTTCTTGTAATCTTCGCAGCGTTTCTTTTGCCGTTCCAAGATAGCTTTCTGGGATTCATCAGAATTGAAAGGCGTAAGACCGGGACCGTCTAAGACCATTGAAGGATAAGGATCTTCAGCAAAAGAGTTGTATTCCGGGTCACCCATTTCCGGAATCTTCCCGAAGGAACCGTCGTACCGCCCTTCTTGCATCGCATCCCAACCCATTTCGCGATCTTCAGGAACGACTTGAACCGGATCGCACGGGCTCTTGTAGATGAACTCATATGTACCGTTCAATCCGTACGGATTGCCCAGTTCCCAAAGGATTCTCTGTTTCAAACGTCCTTTTTCATCCCAAACATACCTTATTTGGTTTGTCAAAAATAAACCTAGACTGTCCGGTTTTATGCTCACGCCACGTTCTTCATAAAGCGAACGACAAAGCGGATTTTTCTGCGCACTAATCGTATCGCACCAATCTTCGTGAGAAACCAATCTCCCAGATTCATACCGATTTATGGACGTTAAATACCATTCAACAAAACGAGAATAGAACTCACGTCCTTCTGCATCGTAGATTGTTTCTAATAATCGGTAGTCCCCCTGATTGTGTATAGTAGAATCCATTGAAGACTTGTTTCCTTTAGCAATCATGCTACATCTTTTTAGAGAATCGATTCCGCCACCAGGGTACTTTGTTTCGAACCACTTGCTACAATAGATTTCAAACTCTATAGTCTTTGCGCTATCATAAATCCTTTTCCGTTTTCCTTCGAACTTGTAATTTGACCTTAGCAACATTTCGCGTTCCGATTCATAAGACGGCAGAATATCTCTTGCCATTAAAGAAGACGAAAAAAGGAGCAATATGAAAACTATCAATCGTTGCATGATGTCTCGTTACTTTATTCTTTTTTCAAGGACTTCTTGTAATCTTCGCAGCGCTTGTCGATTTTTAATTAATGAACTCGAATCTGCCATCCCGCTGATTAAAGTATTCAACATCAAAAAAAGCAGTATCGCCCCTTATCTCTTTATAAGTAGGAAGTAATGCTTTCTTGTCGTCATATAGGCGCTCCTTATCCTCTCCGATGGTGTACCCTTGTATTTGTTGGTTGTGGACTTTGCTGTTTCTCTTTTATCGGATGTTTTTGGCACAAATCAATTGTGAATAAATTATTTATTCACTTGTTCTTCTTCGCTTTAGTTCTCTCAAATTCCTGGATTTCATCAACACCATCATTCATTGAATTAACATAGTCAAGATCAAAAAAGGCCGTATCGCCACGAACCGCTCGATATTCAGACTTTAACGATCCATCCGAATTGTATAACTCGTCGTTCGTTTTTCCAACATCAAACATTTCTACAATTTTGTGATTCTTTGTAATAGAGTACACAATAAGTCCTGTTCTCCATTTTTCTCTGTGTATAAAAACATTCTCCATCGAAAAGTCTGCTTCATCAACATAAGAGGTTCCATCAGAAAAAAGCATTGAATCAATATTAATTGAATTGTCTTTGTTACGCTTTATAAAATCAACGATTTTTTCGCCTGTGCGAAAATCAATCGCGTTCTCGTTTTTTATCACATCTAGTTCAACAATTTTTCCATTAATATCAATCTTTTTCTTTCCAATATTTTGCCATTTATTCTTGTCAGCATTCGAAGTTGTACCGCAGCAGTCGGCTACGGCCATGTTCGCAAGGAAAAGGAATAATATGGAAAATATCATTCGTCGCATGAGACGGCATCCTCTTTTTTTCTTTCTTTTGAAGGAGTTGGACTCTCAGGATTGTTGTGCATTTTTTCACTTTTATTCCAAGTTCTGTAAAATTTTAGGACCTTGTCCATTTGTATATCGCCATCTTTAATGCAGCGTTCGAAAGTGTAGGGTTTGCTCGTCTCTTTGCATAAGAACCTTGACTTTAATTGTGTCTTTCCCATAAATGAGCTTTTCTTCGCCAAGGTCAATTATTTCACTTTTTTCCTGTGTCTTCTTGCCGTGTTGAACCTTTTCTTCTTTACAATCCTCACCCCAGGCAAGAGAAATTATCAACAGAAATAAAGGTAAATAGATTATTTTGCTAAACATGCGTCTTTTTTATTTCGGTTCTTTATAATACTGCTTTAATTCATCATTACCAGATTTGCTCTAACCGTTTTCTTTTCATCTCTTAATTGATGAACATGCCGTCATTTTTGTATTCTAGATCCCAAAAAACAGTATCTCCACGGATTTCTTTATAAAGAGGAAGTAACGCACCCTTGTCGTCATATAGTCGTTTTTTTTCTTTGCCGATGGAAAAAATCTGTATTAATTTGTTTTTGTTGTCATATATATATATAGTCTGTTCGCCGGTTTCTTCACGCTGTCTCTTCACGTGCTGTCGTTGCTCATACACATAATATGATCCATCTGAATTTACAATGGAGTCTATTGTCACTCCATTTCCGCTCTTACGGAATACGGTTAGCATTTTTTGTTTGTCCATGTGCACATCGACTTCAACCGTGTCTTTTCCATAAACGAGTCTTTCTTTGCCAAGGTTAATAACGCCGGTGGGTAAACAATTGCTTTCGTCTCCCCATGCGAGGGAAATGAAGAGGAAAAACAGGAGATTTTTTTTTATTGACATGAGATACTAATTCTTTCCGTTTTTGTATTTGTTGGAATAGGGCTTGCTGGAATAACAATTTTTCTTGTTCCGTCATCTTGACGAATCGTCCTTGCTACATTTCGGTGCAATTTTTCGTCTATACTCCACGAATCGAAGTTCCTTTTTACAATTGACATCCTATCTACCCCATTTATGTAACAAGTTGTTTCGTCTCGATATCTACTCATACGATCTCGGTCTATTTTCATTACCATATGACGTTCAAAAAAATATTTCGCTGCAGCTCTTCCATTTTCTACATGCTGAGCTTCGTGGTTGTATGTTGCTTGCTGGTCTTCTTTTTTCCAACATAATTCATTCCACTTTCCTGTTTTTTTGTCTTTTTTCCAATTTGAGACCATAACTATTATCGACTCGTTAACTAAAGGTTTTTTTTGTGAATGGTAATAGAAGGTTCCGCATTCATCTTCAGCTTTTACACAATCAAAGTCCTCGTTGAGCTCGCCGTTAGAAGCCCCATATGTAGGTTTGCCTCCTGCTCCTGGTGAATATATTTCGGTCGATTCTATATTAATATCTTTTCGTTCATTTCTAAAGCATTTGGCTTTTGGCATGGATGAATTTTGTTTTAATTGAGAACAGGAGACTTGTTTTCTTGCTTCGACCCTATTGGATAATGAAAAATTATTATCTCCAGGCTTTTGTAATGAAAAATTTTTTTGTTCGTTTTTTTGAAATTGAAAATCATCATTTTCAATTATGTCATCAAACATTAAATTCTTGAGATCTAGAAATATTGTGTCTTTTTTTACATCTTTAATATATGGTTGCAATTCCCCTTTTTTGCTATAGACGAAATCATCATTTAAACCTATGTAAAATACACTTTTTAATTGTGAATTGCCTTCGTATTGAGCGAAATACTCAACGCCTGCAGAATCTATTTTTTTAAAATAGTTTTTTTCTCGATTGTCTTCGGTAATTCTGTAATGCCCGTTTTCAAAAACAATCGAATCAATATTAATCGTATTATCCTTGTTCTTTTTCCTATATGAAATGATTTCTTCTCCGTCATAAATTTCCGTTCTTTTCCATACTTCCAATTCCTCTCCGATTTCTACAGTCTTCTTGACCTTGGTGTCAATTCCCATAAAGTATTTGATTTTAGATTTGATTGTTTTGTATATTCTGCCTAAAGCATCAAAAAATCCTGAACTAGGTGTGACTTCTTCGTAGGAAATCGTCCTAGATGTGTACTTTTCTTTCCCGACATAAACCCATTGATCCGTTTCTTCGTCCGATGTCTTTTTTAGACTGACATCGATGCATTGTTCATCTTCGCTGGAACTACTTTCCCATTCGCTGCTGGAACTTGATTCATCGTCGTCATCGCTGCTGTATATTCCACCGTAGCATTCTCCGGTGAGGCAGCCGTTGTCGTCTAGTTGATATCCTGATTCCATCTGCATGGACCAGCATTCTGCTTCTGCATTATGCAAAGTGGCTTGTGCTTCCGAACTGTTTGGATGACAATTGGCATCTTCCTGTTCTTCACTGGAACTATAGGGTTCTTCAGAAGATGAGGATTCGTATGAGGATGAACTTTCTGCAGAAGAACTGGAGGCTCCAGAAGATGAAGATTCTTCTGAAGACGAGGAATCGTTCGAGGATGAACTTTCCGCAGAAGAACTGGAGTCTCCCGAAGACGAGGATTCTTCAGATGAAGACGATTCGTTCGAGGATGAACTTTCCGCAGAAGAGCTGGAGTCTCCCGAAGACGATGAATCTTCAGATGAAGACGAATCGTTTGAGGATGAACTCTCTGCTGATGAACTAGAATTTTCCGAAGAAGAGGAAACGTCTGATGACGAACTTTCTGCTGATGAACTAGAAATGCTTGAAGACGAAATGTTTGAAGATGAACTTGCTACAGATGAACTGGATACTGATGATGAACTGGAGCGATAACAGAAATTGTTGTTCGTTCCGGCGTCAGCCTTTGAACATCCTGGGAATGCGGTTATATTGGAATGTTTAACTCCGATCTTGGTGGAGTCAAATGGTGGCGGACTAATGCATGTGCCGTTGTTTGTGT
>CACXXH010000046.1 GCA_902771595.1 Fibrobacter succinogenes
GACCGCATTTCAATAATAGTCAAAGGATTTTTTTCATGACCGCCAGAAGGCTTTTACGGAACTACCGGCGTAGCCGGTAGTTTTCTTATACACAAAAAAGCCCGCCGGGCGTTCCCGACAGGCTTTTGAAAATGTTCATCTGCGACAATCACATATACTCTTTTTCCGAAAGCTTGGATAAGCGAGTATAGCGAGGCCGCAGTCTCCCGCTAAGTATAAGCGAGCGAGACAATCCACGAAAGTTGGATAATCAAGCAAGACAAGGCGCGAGCCCCCGTAGCATCACTCTTTATCCCGCTAAGTGGAACCAAGCAAGACAAAGAACGATTTGGCGTAGCGTACTAAAACGTACGTGAGCCAAATCGTGATGCCGTATTGCGAAGGTTACACGACGCGGGTCATGCCGGACATGCGTTCGCGCAGCCACGCTCCGACTTCTTCCACCGGATGCTGACGGATGTTCTTGTTCACCTTGATCAGTTCTTCGTTGTCAACGGCGGTGGTCTTGCCTTCGCCGTAGATAGCGCCGATGTCGTCCTTCTTCACTTCGTTCTTCATGAAGTCGGCGAGCAGAGGCACGCACTTGTTGGCGAACAGGTAGCAACCGTATTCGGCGGTGTCGCTGATCACGCGGTTCATTTCGTACAACTTCTTACGAGCGATGAGGTTGGCGATAAGCGGAGTCTCGTGGAGAGATTCGTAGTAGGCGCTCATCGGCTTGATGCCCACGGAGCACATGGTTTCGAATGCGAGTTCCACACCGGCCTTGATCATGGCGGTCATGAGAACGCCGCGGTCGAAGTATTCCTGTTCGGTGATGACCTTGTCGGTAGCTTCGACCTTTTCGAATTCGAGCTCGCCCGTTTCGCCACGCCACTTGAGCAAATCCTTGTCGCCGGCTTCCCAGTCGACCATCATGGTGCTGGAGAACTTGCCAGAGATGATGTTGTCCTGGTGTTCCTGGTAGAGCGGCTTCATAATCTTCTTCATCTTCTCGGCGAGTTCCGTTGCGCGGATCTTGGCCGGGTTGGAGAGACGGTCCATCATGTTGGTGATGCCGCCGTGCTTCAGGGCTTCGGAAATCGTTTCCCAGCCGTACTGGAGCAGCTTGACCGCGTAAGCCGGTTCAACGCCGAATTCCTTCACCATCTTGTCGTAGCAAAGGATGGTGCCGGTCTGGAGCATACCACAAAGGATGGTCTGTTCGCCCATGAGGTCAGACTTCACTTCGGCAACGAAAGAGCTTTCGAGAACGCCCGGACGGTCGGCATGGAGGCCAGCGGCGTAAGCCTTGGCGTAGTCCCAACCCTTACCTTCGGGGTCGTTTTCCGGGTGCACGGCGATGAGGCAGGGCATACCGAAACCGCGAACGTATTCGCTACGGACTTCGGAACCCGGGCCCTTCGGGGCGACCATGATCACCGTGATGTCCTTGCGGATTTCCTGGCCTTCTTCAACGATGTTGAAGCCGTGGCTGTAAGAGAGGGCGGCGCCCTTCTTCATGAGCTTCATGATGGCCGGGATCACGTTGTGGTGCTGCTTGTCCGGTGTGAGGTTGCAAACGAGGTCTGCATCCGGAATCATTTCTTCGTAGGTACCGACCTTGAAGCCGTTTTCAGTAGCGTTCTTCCAGGACTGGCGCTTCTGTTCGATGGCTTCCTTGCGGAGCGTGTAAGAGACGTCGAGGCCGCTATCGCGCAGGTCAAGACCCTGATGGAGACCCTGGGCACCGCAACCGACGAACACGATCTTCTTGCCCTTGAGGGCTTCAACACCACGGCTGAATTCAGAATGTTCCATGAAACGGCAGTGGCCAATTTCTTCGAGTTGGCGACGCATAGGGATAGAATTGAAATAATTCATTTTTTGAACCTCTGTTAAATAAAATTGTTCCGGGGGGAAAGATAGTAAATTAGACGAAAGACCGCTTCGCTGGTAGACGAAAGACGAAAGATTATAAGTTTTTTTCAAGCAAAGCGACTTTTTTTCTCTTTCGTCTATAGACTATAGGGCCAAAGGCCCGTTCTTTCGTCTATAAAGGGGGGAAGCCTCCCCCTGATTGCAGCCTAGCCTTCTTGTCACCCTGGAGCGCAGCGATAGGGTCCAAGGCTAGTCTTCCACACACCCCCTCTGCGGGCTTCAGTCGCCAGCCCGCAACGCCCCGGCATTTCTCGCCTACAGTCATGCTGACGAAGGTCAGCATCAGCTTTTCAAGTCTTTCCGACCAAACAAAAAAGAACCCGTTCACAACAAATGAACGAATTCAAAATCCAGGACAAAAATCAGTCCTTGAGACAACGAACAGAATGCCCGTAGTACTTATTGAAGTTGTCTAGGCCCGCACCGTCGTGGCCGTAGTACAAGTACATGTAGTACGCGTAGTCGCTACTGGCCTCCGTAGAACTCCAGAAGTCCGCGTAGTAGCCCTCGTGGTAGTAATCCCCACTGTAGTACCTGTAGCCGGCAGGCAACGCCGAGAACCCGAAAGCATCCGTGCCGTTACTGCTTTCGCCTTCATATTCGTTCCAGCCACTGGTGGACTTGAGGGCCGTACCGGCTCCATTCCAACGAGTAGTGTAAGATTCGTCCTGCACTCCGCCCACTGCCGAGAACAAGGTCTCGAATTCAGTTTTGCTGGGCAAATGCCAACCGCTGGGGCAAACGCCACGAACGGGATAAGTCGGAGAACAAGTCTTATTGTAACCGCAGCCCTTGCCGTTTGTGGTCCATGTACCGACGCTGTCCATGGCTGCCGCCCAGGTGTACAGGCGGCCGTACTTGGCGCAATTGGCCGGATCATTTTCATAGCACCAACTGGTGGAATCGGAGGTGTAACCACTATAGTTATAGGGAACGCCGGTGTAGGCATAGTTCAGGTTCTCCGCCATCCACACTTGGTCGCCGATGGTCACCGTCTTGTAGGTCTGGCCGTCGCGGGTATCGGTCAGGGTACCGTAATTGCAATCACCCCCCGGCAATTCGCTACAGGGAGACGCCTCGCCTGTAGCACCGCTCGACTTCGGCGTGACGCTGGAGGAAGACTTCGCTGAACTGCTCGACTTCGGCGTGACGCTGGAGGAAGACTTCGCTGAACTGCTCGACTTCGGCTGGTCGTAGGACCGGAACCACTCATCTCCGTCACATTCATAGTTGTAGGACCGGAACCACTCATCTCCGTCACATTCATAGTTCTCCCCGAGGTCGACCACATAGACCTTCTCGCCGATGACGTCCATGCTGCACTCGTAGGTTTCCAGCTCTGCCTTGTCGGCCACCTCGGCAGGCAAGCCACCGGACGGGCGCTGGATAAAAGAGTCGTCGTCGCTGCAGGCCACGAGCAGGGCCCCGGAAAAAAGGAACGCCAAGGACACTCTGTTTCGCATACGGGTTTCCTCCTGTTTTTTTTTACAAAATAGCAATTAAGTTGACATTTCTCGGCACGGGACGCACTAGTTTATCCCGCATCGTCATGCCAGTGGACACACTTGCCACTACGTGGCTGCGGTGTGACGAGGGTTCTCGACTGCGGGAAGTCGCCATGCGGGTGAATTGCCATGGACCCTATCGCCTTCGGCTCCAGGGTGACAGCGGGTGTGTGACGGTCGGCAACGCCGAGAACCCGAAAGCATCCGTGCCGTTACCGCTTTCGCCTTCATATTCGTTCCAGCCACTGCATCGTTAGTTCCATGCGGATGGATGATAGGAACAGGACGCTGCGCTTTCGAAGCACCGAACACATTCGTACCGGAAGTGGGCGCAAAGGCGGCAATCTTGCTCATGGAATGGTAGGTGAACATACCACCCATGGAGAAGCCCGAAAGATACACGCGCTTTGTATTGATTTTGTAGTCCTTTTCCATCTGGGCAATAATTTCGGTCATCCACTTGGTATCCTTATCGCCCTGGATATCCCAAGTATTCATGCCCGTACCACCTCTCGGATAGACAACGACAAAGCCCGCCGTATCAGCAACCGCTTCCCAGTGGGTATTGGACTGCTGGTAGTTGGGATCTTGGTCCATGCCGTGGCACGAAATGAGCAACGGGCTGTTCTCCTTAAGGCCGGACGGGGCGTAAACGTGAATTTGTCTGCCTGAAACGGACATAGTCTTGTAATCGTTCAGGGATTTGCCGCCACCCCGCCCCATTGGGCGAAAGAAAGGGATGCTGCGATTAACAGTAGTAAATGAGTTTTCATTTCCACTTCTCCTCAAGAGTATTGTTTATCTTTACTCTCCGCACCATTCCCATCATTAATATCTATATCCAAAAGTTTCATCCTCTTCTGACGCTCATTACATACCGATGTAAAAGTAAACAACAGCGAAAACGGCGAAAAAACACAAATCTTCGGACGCTTTCCCTATTTTCCGTATGGATTTCGCAACTTTCTCCTTGTAAAACTATCGCTACATTCAGATTTTTCCGCCCCCAAAGAAGAATGAAACCGGCAACACTTTTTTTATAAAAAAAGTTTATATTATGAAATATGAACAAGAAAACACTTATCACCTCGCTCATCATTCTCATCGGCATCCTCATGACAACCTTCTTCGTAATGGACTGGGTTGTATTCTACAAATGTGGCGCCGTCGAACAATGTCTTGAAGACAACAGCAACTACCAGAACATCGCCAAGTTCGCGGTAACGACCATCATGACACTCGTCGTGTTCTTTATCGGCAAGAACAGCCTCTGCAAGCGCGACCGCATCTTTTTGCAGGCGGGTTTCGCCATGGCCCTGTGTGCAGACTTCTGCCTGAAAATCATGCACAACTACACCCACGTCTTCGACCGCCGCGATGAATACACCCTGCTCGGCATCTGCTTTTTCATGGTAGTGCAGGCGCTGTTCATTTACCGCCACACGCGCACAAGTGACAAGGACAACCATTCTCCGTGGATCCTTTGCATACCCTTTGCGGTCATGTTCATCGCGAACGCACTCCACCTGTTCCTTATTTTCAAAAGCCCGACAGTCCCGATTATCGCGACATACGGCACATTCCTCATCTGCTCGCTCATCGTTGCCTGCAAAGCCCCGAAAAACGGCTATTTTCCGGCAAAGAACGCAAGGAACATCAAGTACGGCATGATCCTGTTCTTCTGCTGCGATGCCTGCGTAGGCATTTCGCTCGCAACAGGGCCCGACCACAGCATCAAACAAATTGTCGCGACAGTCGCAAACAATTTTGTATGGTATTTCTATACGCCGGCACTGATCTTGCTCGGACTCAGCGGGTACAAGAGGAAAGAATAGTTTCTTGTTGAAAAATTATGGATATTGAATTTGGATTACTAAAACGCGAAGAGATTAAGGAATCCGTAGAGCTGTCGGCCAGGGCCTATGAGGACTACGAGTATTTTACGATCTTTTTTCCCGACCTGGAAGAGCGGCGGAAAACGCTCAGGGCCATAATGTACAGGGCGACACTCACAAGTTTCGAGAAAACCCACTTTTTGACCGCCAAGATAGACGGGAAAATGGTGGCCGTCGCCCAGATTGACGAACCACATTTCAAGAGGCCGTCGACAATCCAGTTCCTGCTTCATGGCTGGCTGCTGGTGTATCGCGACGTGAAGGCCAAGCATGTGCACGAATGGCTCGCGATGGATACATCCGCAAGCAAGCCGTGCCATGACTACCAGAAAACGGGACCGGACATCTGGTACACCAGTTCGCTGACGGTAGACCCCTTATTCCAGAGAAAGGGAATCGGGACAAAATTCATCGCCTTCTGGGAAGAATACGTCCGCGAGCATGGCGGCAAGCAGCTCGTTTTTTTCACGAATTCCGAGAAGAACATCGCATTTTACAAAAAGCGCGGCTTCGAGGTGTTCGACGAGCGAGAAATAATCCATAACGGGAAAAGGATGGGGAGTTGGAGCGTAAAAAAGACGCTATGAGAATTTTTTACCACCTTCCCGGCCTATTTGAATTCTACGATTTATACAGGACGTTCCTGCCGCTTTATCGTAAGCACCGGAAATATTTTTACGACTGGTGCGAAATCGGTTCAATATACGGCGCCCCCAAGGACTGCCTCTGGGGCGGTGGCCGCGTAGGGTTCGGGGATGCGGAGCCGGAATCAGTCGCACGCCTCATGAAGGAATACGGCATTTCGGCCAGGCTCACCTTCAGCAATTCATTGATTCGCGAGGAACACCTCGTCGACAAGAAATGCAATGAGCTGTGCAAACTTTTCGGGAACGGCAGTGACGGCCAAAACGGCATCATCGTCCATTCGGACCTTCTGCTCGATTACATCAAGACAAAATACCCCGGCTATTATTTCGTTTCCTCAACCACAAAAGTAATTACGGACTTCGAGCAGTTCAGGGCGGAATTGGAACGCAATGAATTCAGCTACGTCGTGCCGGACTTCCGCCTGAACAAGCAATTTGACAAGCTGAACGCGCTCACAGACGCGCAAAAGCAAAAAGTCGAATTCCTGTGCAATGAATGCTGCTGGTTCGGCTGCTACGACCGCAAGGCTTGTTACGAGAACGTCAGCAGGAAAAGCCTAGGCGAGGATTGCGCGGATCATATTTGCGTCTCCCCCACCGCCAAAAAAGGCTACCGATTCTCCGACGCGATGAAAAATCCGGGATTTATCGGGATAGACGACATCCTGGGCGTCTACGCACCCGCAGGGTTCCGCCATTTCAAAATCGAGGGACGAAGCCTCGGCAGCGCCATCATCCTGGAATTTTTACTTTACTACATGACCAAGCCCGAGCACCAGCTCAAGGTGCGCGAAGAAATCTACCTAGACAGCTCGCTGGATTTATTCTAGACCGACGGAATCCCGCCCGAAGAAGTCGACTACATTTACGACAAGTCAGTCACCCTGGTACAGGTTTTCTTGCTGGCAACGCTTCAGGCTGTCCCGATAAGCAGGCGAATCGTCGTATGGCTCCAAGTACAGTTCCGCCATTTCCTGCAGGCGCTTCGCCCGCTTGATGTCCATCGGCTGCACAAGTTTCGCATTCCCGATTTCGAGATACCTTTTTGCCCCTCGGTTATAATCGAGCAGGATGATTTCGAAGATGTACCCGTCGAAAAAGAGATCCGGAGTCATTTCTTCCTGGTACGCGATGACGGAATCCCTCAGTTGCCGAACCTGCGCAATATCCATCATCTCGGGCCGAGCCTGGGGCAGAGTTCCCAGAGGTTGCCACCCGCAGGAATCCACCTCGGAATACTCAACCCCGCAGGCATCCTTCAAGAAGCACGCATAGATAGAATCACCCTTCACGCGCAAAGCCGTAACACGGGCGTCCATAACCCAGGCATCCGCAATCTTCACCCGCAGTTCAAAATCCGCACCATTCGCAAGTTCCAGCGCCTCCTTGGGCAGCGGGCCATCCTCGATTTTCCCAAACGGGAAAAACGCCGGAGGGTAGGATGCCCACAAGGAAAATGCCATATACACCAGCAGCGCAATTACCGGAAGCATCGCATAGTGCAATTTTTTGCGGACCTTAAAAAAGAAACTTGCCGCAATACCCACGAAATATGGGGAAAGAGTAATGAAAAAGACTACAGGACGTTCAAAGAATGTACCCGCATTAATCCAAAGAACAAGCAGGAAGACAGGCAAAACGAGCCCCACTCCAAGCCACAACTTTTTCTTGGAGGTATTCCGGCGAAGAACGAACCAGACAAAGCCCCAGAAAAAAGGCAGGATTATAAATTCGGCAAACCATTCCAAACGGTATACACTTAAAAACTCGCTCAGAAAGCCTTTCCACAATTCATAAAGGTATCGCGACGTCTCCATTCTTCCTCCATCATCTTTTCACCCGCATTTTCAATATATATAATCCTGCAGGCATAAACCCCCGACGAAGATGTAAAAAGAATCTAATGAGGAGACGTCAAGGAAACCCTTTTACCTAAAATATGCGGGCAACAGCGTTCAGCGAGCACGAATAGCGCGCCCTGCCGCCACGGGCAATAGTAAAATCGACGGGATAAAACTCCAGTCCAAATCGTTTACCCGAAGTGCGCCAGCTTATACCCAAATTCGAGCGGAACCCCAAAGACTCGAAATCATAGTCGCTATCGTCCTCTTCCATCGTATAAGCCAGGATGCTATTCCCGTCCGCATCAAAAGCCTCGATGGGGGCCGGTTTTACATAATAATATCCGCTAGCTGTCCCATCTTGCCAATGAGCAATGAACATGAAGTTGCCCACCAAACCGAATCCGAGACCGATAGGTGCATTCAAGTTCACGAGGAGGCCTTCGGAAAGTTCATTAAAATCATAATCCACGCAGTCTTCGCAAGCCGAAATGTCAGTTCCAACCTCAATCATCGCACCAACTCCCAGATAAGGCGTAATCGGTTTCACAAGCGAAAACGACCAACCTATCATTTCGGCATACTGCCAGCCACCAACCGCTGGGCCTGTCTTGATATCAAGAGTCTTCCAGGAAATTTCGCCGGCAGAAGCGAACGTTGCGAGAAAGACAAGAACAAAAGAAATCAGTTTTATTTTCATGGTTATTTTCTCCTTTTGATGAAGAAAATAGATATTCAAAAAAAAAGAAAAATGCCTTTCAATACAAAAAAAATGAATTATTTTCAACAAAGTCCAAATATAATCAGCTTATGAAACCCCATGTTTCATATAACCAACGTCCGAAAAAAATAAGATTCCGATTCATACAAAATAATATATATTGGCCGTGGACTATCACCGATCAGGAATTGCTATTCCATCAACGAAAACCACGGATAAAAAAAATGGCCCTTCTCCTTTCGCTCTTGTTCTTTTCGCTGTTCTCAAGCGCCATTCTCCGCGGCAAGTTCTCGTATGGCAAAGGGGATTACGTCTTCCGCGAGCACCCCATCCAGTTCATAGCCGTTCTATTATTCATCTTCAGCCTGTCCGTCCTCTGCTTTTATCAATTTCTCACGCAATCTTAAATCGTGTTTCTTACAAATATGCTATATTCCGTAAAAAGCATAGAGGAACACAAATGAACGAAGAAAGCGCATTGCAAACAGCGGAAACAAAAGCCACAGAAAACGAAAAAAAGATATGGTTGAAAAGAATCCGTAATTTCGTCGGAATACTCGGGATGTTGCTCCCCTGGATTTCGCTCCTCGGGGCATTCATCGTATCCAGGGCCAAGCCGGGCACCATCCCGCAAGGATTCTGGGACACGCTTTCCATTTCGGCCACCTACTACGTGACTCCCCCGCTGACAGGCATCCTCACGACGGCTGCAATCGTCCTGATTTGCTACAAGGGCTACAAATGGTACGACAACCTCATCACGACCCTTTCCGGCATATGCGGAGCAATGATTGTCACATTCCCCTGCAACTGCCCCGTAGCAGAGAACATCGTCGGCTTTTTCCAGTTGCCCGTAAGCACTTCGCACATTATCCACTGCACATCGGCGGTCCTGTTCTTTACGCTTTTGGCCGTAAACAGCATGTTCCTGTTTACTGTTACCGACAAGTCAAAGCCCATGACGCGCAACAAGAAAATCAAGAACATCATATTCAGGGTTTGCGCCATAGGCATGGTTCTTTCGCTGGGCCTGCTAGCACTGCCCATCCAGTTCCCCGCAAAAATTTTCACGCTCGAAGCCATCGCGCTTACATTCTTCGGCGTAAGCTGGCTTGTAAAGGGCGAAATACTCGGCCTGCTCTCCGACGACTAAGAAACGGCCCATGTTGCTCCGCAAGCCCGACTTTTACGATTCTTTCAAATGTATCGCTTCGCGGTGCAGCGACACATGCTGTATCGGTTGGGAAATAGACGTCGACGAGGCTTCGCAAGAGGTTTACCGCAATGTTGCGGGCGTTTTCGGCGACAAACTGCGCACCAACATAGAAGACGGGCATTTCAAGCTGCTCCCCCACGACCGCTGCCCCTTCCTCGACAGGGAAAACCTGTGCGAAATCTACCAGAACCTGAGCGAAGGCGCGCTCTGCGACATCTGCCGTGAGCACCCGCGGTTCGTAGAAGTATTCGGCAACATAATGGAACGCGGCCTCGGGCTCTGTTGCGAGGAGGCCGCAAGGCTCCTGCTTGCAGGCGATGGCCCTCTTGTTTTCACGAACGAAGAATGCGACGAACCCGAAGACGACCTGGACGACGATGACCGCGAAATCCGGGACGAGGTGCTGAACGAGCGGGAACGGATGTTCAAGACATTGGCCAGCAGCTCGATTGTTTTTACAGACAAACTCAAAGCAATTTTCGGCTACACCGGAGAAAGCCCGTTTTTCCCGCTGGAAAGCGCACACGACGTGTACGAACTTCTCGCCAAGACCGAAAGTTTCGGCCCCGCGTGGGACGAAGTTTTGGCCCGCATCAAATTGCGTATCGGTGATGCAAGCGATTTTTCCGCGAGCGCTCTCCCCGAAGGCGAAGACCATTTTTCGGAAACCGAGAGCGAGCGGCTCCTCGCCTACCTCATCTACCGGCACTATGCCAAATGCCTTTTCGAAGGGCGCGAGCAGGGCAAACTTTACTTCGCATTGTTCTTCTGGAACGTGGCGCGGTTCTTCGCAAGGGAACTCGGAGGAAAGATAAACGCCATCAAAATGCTTTCTAGGCAATTGGAATACTGCGAAGACAACATGGTTCTGATTGAATCAATGCTAGAAAAGCTTATTACCGAATATCAAAATAAATTATAATTGCACCTAAAGACATCAATTACTAATCCTTTCTAAAGGAGACGGAAATGAAAAAGAATTTACTCCTCACAATGGCCACAGCCCTCGCATTCTTCGGATGCGCCCAAATCGACGAAACGGAGCGCGGCGTGGTGCTCGAATTCGGAAAGGTCGACGAAGTTATCGGCCCGGGCCTCACCATATACAACTGTTTCTTCAAGGAAATCAAACGCATCTCGGTAAAGACGGAACTCGAAACTGGCCGCATCGAGGCGGGTTCCAAGGACCTGCAGACCGTCTACGTGGGCACGAACGTGAACTACCATGTGGACGAAACGCATGTCGCCGATGTCTACTCGCAGTACGGCACCGCATACGTGACCACCATCCTGCAGCCGAAAATCAAGGAGACCATCACAGGAATCACCCCGCAGTACGCCCCCGAAGAAATGCTCCAGAAGCGCGAAGAAATCCGCAGCCGCATGGAAAAGGCCCTCAAGTCCAAACTCGATTCCGCAAATGCGCATATCGTGATTGACGGCTTCACGATTACGGAATTCCAGTTCAGCCGCGCCTTCAACGAAGCCATCGAAGCCAAGCAGGTGCAGGAACAGGAAGCCCTCAAGGAAAAGAACATCAAAATCAAGATGGATTACCAGAACGAGCAGCGCGTCGCAAAGGCCAAGGCGGACTCCGCAGTCATCGCCCTCCAGATGGAAGCCCTCAAAAAGCAGAACGGAAAGGAATATTTAATGCTCAAATGGATAGAAAAATGGGATGGAAGGCTCCCGCAAGTGAACGCTAATGACAAAATAATCCCCATGATCAACATGCAATAAAATAAGTTATATTTAAAGAAACCCTCCAAAAAAGGATTCCATATGCATATATCGTTCATCGCGTTCATCATCCTCGCCATTGTCGTCGTCGCAATCGCCGCATACCGCATGGGCGTGCATGTCGCCAAGGCCACCAAGCAGGCATCCCCCGAAGCCCAAAACAAGATTCCCTACGAAAAATGCCTGGAAAAGAACAAAAAGGCGTTCAAGTATGGGACCTTCACCGACGCCCGTGACGGGGAAACCTACCAGACCGTCAAAATCGGCGACCAGGTCTGGATGGCAGAAAACCTCCGCTTCAAGGCAGAAGGCAGTTTCGCCCCGAACAACGAAGAATCCAACGTGAAGAAGTTCGGACGCCTCTACACGTGGACTTCCGCGCTGGACATTCCCGCAGATTTCGTCAACGAGTCTCCGGCCAAGGACCTCGCGATGTACGAAAAGATGAAGGACAAGAACTTCCAGGGCATCGCACCGGAAGGCTGGCATATCCCGAGCAACAAGGAATGGGAACAGCTCATGGAAAACATCGATGCCAAGTCGGACGGAAGCGAACTGCGCAGCGTATGCATTTGGCAGAAGCCCGGCAAGGACACACTCGGATTCTTCGCCCTCCCCGCCGGCTACCGTTTCGACAACGGCACGTTCCACCACTTCGGCAAGCGCGCCCGCTTCTGGAGCAAGGAAGAATACGGGAAATCCAACGCCTACCGCATGAGCATCTCGGAAAATTCCACCGACATCGAAGGCATCTACAGGTCCGACGCCCTCTCCGTGCGCTGCGTGAAGAACGCCTAGCCACAGCACGTCCCTGTTGAAAAAATTTCAGCCCCGTCACTGCGACGGGGCTTCTTTTTGCGGCAAGGTTCCGCTTTTTGCGGGACTCCTAGCCGGCTATCAAGAAATCTTACGGAGGGTGAACATGACGGATGCGGCCTTGCCCTGTTCATCCCTGTCGACAAGCACGAACGAAATCTGGCATTTCCCGTGGAGGGTTCCCATGCATTCCGTGCAAATCATGCCATCTTTTTCAAGGCGTTCCGAAAGCGTAGCCAAATCCAGGAACTTCAACACCCTGTCGGTATCCTCTTTCTCGACAAGCGAGAAAACCACACGTTCCATAGTCGCAGCGAGACCGTCCCCGCGCAAAAGATCGGCGATAAAGCGGTCGCTCTGCACGACTTCGTAGGTCCGGCGTTTCAAATCGAACACGTATACGCCCTGGTACAGCGATGTCAACGCATGCGCGACATTCGACTTATGGACGCCATCGCGCTCCTTCTCGTCGAGCACCAGGTTGCTGTTATAGATTTCCTTGAAATAGTTCGATATGCGACTGCACAGGTAGTAACCCGCCACACCGATTGCAATGGACTCTATCGTATAACCGCTCATGACCGTGAGGAACCAATCCAGCGGACCATTCACATCGGTACGGACGCTGAACCGAAAATCGCTCACCATGACGTTCGAAAACAGAATCATCATGTAGTTCAAGGCCACGCTGATGAGGTAGATAAACTTTTCGCAATAGAACAGGCTCACCATAGGCACAAGGGCGTACGTAATGTATACCCCGACCTTCGCCTTGCACATGAACGTGAGCACGAGCATAAAACCGATAAGCCCCCAAAAAACGGTTATCATGCTCAGCGGACAATAGCGGTTCAATAATTTCTGTCCAAGAGAAAGGAGAATCAAAGCCAGCGATATGCCGGCGCAATCCTGGTAAGTCACATCACAATACCCAAGAAAATGATCCAGGGCAATGGCAGGACCCGCGAACGCACAGAAGAAAAGAATCCGAGACGTGGATTCATTCATGGAACGGCGGTTCCTGAGGATAAAATCCTGATAACGGCTTATACAGTCATTTTTTTCTTTCATGAGGGGACCCAGCAAACACTTCCAACAGATAAAATAATAAAAGTTGCAGCCAATCGCTCAGTTGCAACTTTTATGTAAGTTTTTTGTTACGGAAGAGCGGTTCCGATGCCATTTTTTGGCGCTCGGCTACCTGCCTTGGCGCTGCTGCGCAGCGCTAGGCGGGGCGCCTCGGTCATAGGAACAAGTCTCTTTGATGCTTTCAGCATCCGTTTGCTACGGTTCAGAAATGTCGAAAAACAAGTTTTTCTCCATTCCGTTCACCTCGCAAACACTTGTTCCTGCGACGCTCGGCTACCTGCCTTTTTGGCGCTCCTTCGGAGCGCTAACGGCGTAGATTTGCCAATGTCGGAACGCAAGCGTTCCGCCGCTGTCAAATCTACCTGCCTTTTTTCATCTGCTTCAGGAGGGCGCTCATCTTCTGGGGCTGTGCCACCACGTTCTTCTTGGGAGCAAAACCCGGGCGATCCTTGCCCGCAATCTTGTTCTTGAGATCTGCGATGGTAGCGTGGCCCTGGATGCCGCCTTGCGGGCGGGCATTGCCGCGATTGTTATCGCGGCCGCGGCCACCGAAGTTCCCGCGGGGACCACCGACACGCTGGCCGCGCGGGCCACTTACGCCTGCACCTGCCACACCGTCGGTAGATTCCTGCTTCATCGAGAGGCTGATGCGCTTCTGGTTCGCATCGACCGCGACCACGCGCACCTTCACCACGTCGCCCACAGTGAGGACTTCCTTGGCGTCGGTCACGTACTTGTCGCTGATCTCGGAAATATGAACGAGGCCGTCCTGGTGGACACCGATGTCCACGAACGCACCGAAGTTCGCCACGTTCGTGACCACACCTTCCATCCAGCTGCCCGTAACGAGGTCGTTGATGGTCTTGATGCGGTCATCGAACTTCGCGTAACGGAATTCCTTACGCGGGTCGCGGCTCGGCTTCTGGAGTTCCTTCATGATGTCTTCCAAAGTGGCCTTACCCACTTCGTCAGAGAGGAACTCGTCGACCTTGATGGCCTTCACCGCTTCGGCATTGCCCACGATTTCCTTCACAGGGACGCCGACCTTCTCGGCCATCTTCTCCACGAGGGCGTAGTTTTCGGGGTGAACCGCGGAATCGTCCAGCGGGTTCTCGGCACCCGGAATGCGCATGAAGCCCGCAGCCTGTTCGAAGGCCTTCGGACCGAAGCCCTTCACCTTCTTCAAGTCTTCGCGGCTAGCAAACGCGCCGTTGTCTTCGCGGTACTTCACGATGGCTTCGGAGAGCGTGTTGCTGAGGCCCGCCACATGGGCAAGGAGCGGAGCGGATGCGCTGTTCACGTCGACACCGACCATGTTCACGCAGCTTTCCACCACTTCGTCGAGGCGCTTCTTGAGTTCGCGCTGGTTCACGTCGTGCTGGTACTGACCCACGCCGATGGACTGCGGGTCCACCTTCACGAGTTCGGCCAGCGGGTCCTGCAGGCGGCGGCCGATCGAAATTGCGCCGCGGGTCGTCACGTCTTCCTTCGGGAATTCCTGGATGGCGATCATGCTCGCGCTGTAAACAGAAGCGCCGGCTTCGCTCACGATAACGCGCGGCGGAACCTTGCCCTTGAACTTGAGAGCCATCTCACCGCAGAAGGCGTCGGTCTCGCGGCTTGCGGTACCGTTGCCGATGGCGATGAGGTCAATCTTGTACTTGTCAATGAGCTGCATCAGGTACACCGCCGCACCAGCCTTGTCGTTGTGCGGCTCGTGCGGCTTGATGATGCCGTGGTCAAGGAACTTGCCGTTCTCGTCGAGCACAGCCACCTTGCAACCGGTACGGAAACCCGGGTCGAGCGCAAGCACGGACTTGTGGCCCGCGGGAGCTGCGAGCAGAACGTCTTGCAGGTTCTTGCTGAACACCTTGAAAGCTTCTTCTTCGGCGTTGTCCTTCAACAGCAGGCGCACTTCGCTTTCCATGCTCGGCTGCAACAGGCGTTCCCAGGCGTCCTGGCACATGGCCTCCAGGTACGGAGTCCAAGTCGATTCGCCCTTAATAATCTGGGTCTTGAGGTAGCCGACCATCTCTTCGGTCGGGACCTCGATGGTGAGACGGAGCACCTTCTCCTTCTCGCCGCGACGGAGCGCCAGCATGCGGTGGCTCGGGATCTTGCTGACCGGTTCGCTGAAGTCGTAGTAATCCTTGAACTTCGTTTCCTGCTTTTCGAAATCCTTCTTGACCTTCGAAATCATCACGCCCGTCTTCTCCATCTTCGCACGGAGGTACTGGCGGAATTCCGTATTGTCGGCCACTTCTTCGGCCAAGATGTCGGCGGCACCCTTGAGCGCAGCCTTCGGGTCGGCGAGGCCCTTCTCCTCGGAGAGGTAGATGCGGGCGATTTCTTCGGCGGTGTTGCCGGTATTTTCCTGTGCCCACATCAGTCGGGCCAGCGGTTCAAGACCGAGTTCCTTCGCGATGGTCGCACGGGTACGCTTCTTGGGCTTGAACGGAGCGTAAATGTCTTCGAGGAGAGTCTTGTCCTTGCAGGCCTCGATCTGAGCCTTGAGCTCGGGGGTGAGCTTGCCCTGTTCCTCGATGCTCTTGAGCACCGTTTCCTTACGGTCGGTAAGTTCCTGCAGGTAGTCACGACGGTGGCTGATGTCGCGCAGTTCGATTTCATTCAGCGTTCCCGTCTGGTCCTTGCGGTAGCGGGCGATGAAGGGGATCGTGCCCCCCTGGTCCATGAGTTCGAGCGCCTTGGCGACGCGCCATGTTTCGAGTTTCAGTTCTTCGGCAATAACTGCGGAAAAATCCATTTGATATACCTACTTGTAGATTTTATAGGGTCATAAATGCCCTGGGTTGACCTGCCGCAATATAGCAAAAGGAAATGTCATTTTTGTGACAAAAAGCACCATTTCGAAAAGAGACGCAAGTCACACCGGCCATCAAAAAGGCCTTATTTCGTTGAAAATCAACAACTTACGCTCAGAAGGATTATTTCGGGATTTGTCCCATATCACCACGCCCCAAAGCGGCCCTTTCCTAGCACACCCAAAAAACGTATTTTAGGGTTCAGGTGTATCAAGGAGGTTGTGATGAAAAAACTAATCGCCGTAGCCATGTGCTCGCTTTTCGCCGGTTGCATCGAACCACAGGAAATCAAGGTGGTGCTTCCAGCGCAAAAAAATCCCCAGCATAGCGCATCCGTATTCGACAACAACCTCGACTGGATTTCCGTAAAGTCCGTCAAGGTTTTCTCGATCGACGACAAGAAAACCGAAATCGATTTCATCGCAATAAGTTCCAATCAAGATATAGAAAGGGCCCTAAAAGAAGACGTACTGCACTGGATTACGGATTCGATATTCATACACCAGTCCAACCAGGAACTGCTAATCCGGGAATACCGGCGCGACGCCCCGAAATTCTACGAATACCCGCGCGGAAAGTATGCGCTGGAATTCATACCTAATTCCGATAAATAGTGGAATCCACGGAATAGAATCGGCGGTGCGTGAACCCGTACCACAGAGCCGGATTTTCGGCAATGCGCGATTCTAGCCATCTATTGAATTCATCAATAACAAGCGACGCAGATTTTTCCCTTGCCTGCAACGGGACTTCTTCGGCATGGAGAACGCGAAGATTGCGACCCTCCTCAAGCCAGCAGACATATACGGGCGTCCCAGGACGGTGCTTCAGCAAAAAATCCGGAAGCGGGTTCATTTTGGCTTTTTGCCCGAGGAATTTTCCAGGAAGGGCGCTCGAGATGCGGCTATCCTGATCGGCGAGCAGGCAGAACAGCTTGCCCTCATCGAGCAAGCGCAGGAATTCGCGGGGAGTGCGGGCGTCCACCCCGTAGCTCCGGCCATCGACCGCCCGAATTTTCTTGTCCAGTATGCGATTGAGCCAAGCAGGCTTTACCGGAATGTAGCTTGCCACAAGAGGCACGCCCAAACGACAGAGCCACGGGCCAATTGCCTCGTAGTTCCCGTAATGTGCCGTAAGGAAAATGCCCCCATCCCGCATTTTCTCGAGAACCGGAGCAGCTCCATCCGCAAGAGCGAACTTCATACCGTCGCACGTACAGGGGAACGATGCGGTATCGGCGGGCAACTTTTTGTATGTCGCAAAACCGAAAAGCAAATCCCCCGCATGGCGCGACACATTGGACAAAAGCCTTCGATAAAGCAGGCCAGCCTCTTCATGCGGAACCGCTGCTGAGACATGGCGCAGGTTCGCATAGACAACACCGCGTTTCCACCGCGCAAGGCGGAGCAGGGCACTCGCCCCCCTATAAAAAAATGCGGATGCTATTCTGCGAAAAAAAATCATTGCGCCTACAATATACAATCACAAGTTACACAATCTTCGAAATGCTTTGCGGAATGCATTCGAAATAGCGTGAACAAACGCACAAATTTATGCAACTCGTCATAAGGAATTTATTTGTAATAAAATGATAACATTCGTCTTTCTGCAGTTCGTAAAAAAAAATATATGTTCTTATCAAACTTATTAGGAGGGACAATATGAAAAAAACACTAATCTCAGCTACCTTATTCGGGGCTGCTTTTGCAACAGCCATGGCTCAAGGGGCTGAAACAGCAAAAACATTCAACATTCTTTTGCCCGATAGCCGCTATTGGCAAACCGACATACCGACACTTTCGTACACGGACAACGGTGAAAAGAAAACCGTTATCATGACGCCCGTTGCAGGCAAATGCGGATGGTTCCAAGCCACCTTCGACAAGGCCCCGAAAGACGCCATCATTGGCCTCAAGTACAATTCCAACATAAAATTGGGCATCAATGGACTTTGGGACGAAGACGAAACAGCCAACCCTATTGACTTAAACATAGTTTACGATGCATACGCAGTAAACTCACTCTACTTTATCCCTGATGACAACCAATGGCCCGCCGTTTCTGAAAGCCTTGGCTGGTTCACAACATACCCGGAAGTCGAAGGAGTTTGCGCATTCAACCTGGCAGCACTGATTTATGACACTGACCAATCCTTAAACCCGCTGTTCTCCTTTGATGAAACAAGCGAACTCGACAACTGTGCCGGCCTGCATACGGATATCGTCAAGCCCGAACTTGGCGCCGACAACAAGCCGGTATTCTCCGGCAGCGCAAACGCAAAAAAATGCTTCGACAAGGAAGAGAAATTCAAGACTCTGTTCAATTACAGCCAAGGCGTAAACGAAACTCAATGCTACGACATGACCTTCCAGCGAAACGATACTGATGTCCGCTGGACTTTCGATTCCAATCCGCTCGGCGGGTTCTTCCCGGTAGAAAAGACAAGTGATTCAACGGTCTTAACGATTAACGATGTCAAGATGGGGCCAACCGCTGACGCTCGCACCAAGAGAACGACCGGAACAGGCGAAGATACCCGCAACCAGCAGTTCTGTGCAGAGTCGCATTCGATTTTCACCTACTATGAAAACGAGGAATTCACCTTCGGCAATACGGACGACATGTGGGTATTCGTCAACAAGAAACTCGCCATCGACAAGGGCGGTCTGAACGAACCGACCCCCGTAACCTTGGCTTTGAAGGACCTCAACATCAACTACGGTGAAGATTTCCTCGTTGAAGGCCAAGAATACACGCTAGACATATTCTACTGCAACCGCCGTTCTAAAGCACCAAATTTCAGCTTCAAAGCAAACATTTATATCAAGAGCAATCCTTATGTAGAACTCACAACAATCGACAAGGGAAACGGCGCTTTACAATTGGATGTCTGCTACGAATATGAACAATCTAGCGACTGTGATGGCGTTGCTCTTGGTGTACCCAAAACAGTTCGAATTTGCCCCAAAGACAGTCTTGACCAAAAAATCAAGTTCTCCATCACGACACGAGATGGTAAAATTCCCGAAGGCTGCGACAAATGCAATGAACTTCCGCACGGGAAAATCTCTTTCGACGGAATTGACCTGACCAAGCCCGTTACACCCGTCATCCACCCGGACAAGATAACCGGACTTGCCCCGGGCTATTACCGTCTGTGCGCCGATGTTAACGGCAAAAAGGCTTACTTCAATTTCAGCGTCCAGGGTGGAAGCGAAGCCATCCGTACAAGCGTAGCCGAACTCGCCCATTCCGGCTTCGATATCAGGATGGCGAATCCGCACCAGTTCTCCATCGTGACCGGCAACTCGAATATCGCCAAGGCCTACGCCGTCATGGACATGCAGGGAAGAATTGTAAATAAAGGCGTAATAAATTCGACAGAAACGCTCGTGCCTGCACTCATTCCGGGCTCGTACGTTGTCAAAATAGGGGTCGATTACAAACGGGTGAACATTCGCTAATCGCTATTCGTTTATTATATTACGTAGAGAAAGGCTGAACCCACCCTAAAAAAACAAGGTAGCCATGTCTGCAAAAGTAACGAGTAGCGATAAAATAGAAGATCTGTTCCCGGAAACTCCCATCCGCAAAATCATCACGCCGATGGAACGACTGATGAAGGTGGAGACTACCGGAGGCATCGTCCTTATCATCATGACGGTTGCCGCCCTCCTTTGGGCGAACCTGAGCCCCGAATCGTACCACCATTTCTGGCACATGCCGTTCGCACTAACGATCGGCAGCTGGATTGGCAATGCGGATTTGCACTGGCTCATTAACGATGCGATGATGACGATATTCTTCTTCAACATCGGACTCGAAGTCAAGGGCGAAATGACTTACGGCGAGCTCAGGAACCCGAAGGCCGCCAGCCTGCCTATTATAGCGGCAGCGGGCGGCATGCTGTTCCCCGCGCTCATCTACCTGTTGCTGTGCCCGCATGGAGAACATACCGCCGCCCATGGTTGGGGTGTTCCGACTGCGACCGATATCGCGTTCGTCGTGGGCTGCATGGCTATCCTCGGAAAGAAGGTGCCGCATGCGCTCCGCGTGATGATCCTGACTCTTGCCATCGCAGACGATATCGGAGCCATCCTCGTGATTGCCATCGGCTACCCGAGCGGTGACGGCATCAACTTTGCCGCCCTCGGCACCGGTTTCGCCCTGCTCGTGCTTATCAACGTCCTGTTCCGAATCGGCGTACGCAACCTGCTGCTTCATGGCGTCATTGGCGTTGCCGTGTGGGCCTTCTTCGTAAAGAGCGGCGTACACCCGACCATCGCGGGCGTTCTGCTCGGACTGTCTGTGCCGGCCAAGCCCGTACTTGCGAGCGGAAAGCTGGCTCGCTTTGCTGGCAATGTCGGCGGAGCCCTTTCGGGCGAATCGAGCGACAGGAACGAACAGTACGAAGTATTCACGCTCCTCAAGCGCGGTGCAAGCGAAAGCATCTCGATGCAGGAACGCCTGTTCAAGCCGCTCGTACCCTGGGTAAACTTCTTCATCATGCCGCTGTTCGCCTTGAGCAACGCGGGTGTCGAAATCAAGCTCGGCGGTGTCGAAGTTCCCGTAATGGGAGCTGTCGCGCTCGCCCTCATCCTGGGCAAGCCCATCGGCATTTTCCTCTTCAGCCTGCTCGCTGTCAAGATCGGCATCTCGGTCAAGCCCAGCTACAGCTGGAGAATCCTGTGGGGCGGAGGCATGCTCGCCGGTATCGGGTTCACCATGGCCCTCTTCGTCGCGAACCTCGCATTCGATGTGGGTGACCGTCAAGACTCCGCGAAGCTCGGCATCTTGCTTGGAAGCTTCTGCGCCGCGATTCTCGGCACCATCTACATGAGCATCGTTTCAAAAAAGAGTAAAACAGAACAGGAAATGTAATGTGCAATCTGAAATGCGGAATTACATTTCCCGCATTTCACACTGCGACGAAGTCGCGCACACCGCACACTTCACATCAAGCGTTCATCACTCGCCTCACGTCCAGGTTATGCCTCATTTTGTCTATATGCTCCGTTGTGCGGGGAACCGCATATACACGGGTTATGCCGTCGACGTGGAGGCGCGGTTCGAACAACATAAATCCGGAAAGGGAGCGAAGTTCACCAAGTCGTTCCCGCCGGAATGCATTCTGCAAAAGTTTGAACTGCAATCGTACGAAGAAGCGCTCCGGCTGGAAGCGCGAATCAAGAAGTTATCTCGCCCGAACAAGGAACGCCTTGCCGCAGGCGACATGGAACTTACCGCGGAACTTCTCGGCGGGCTCGGTGAAACGCTAGACCAGAAAAAGAAGCGCATAAGAAAAGAAGCCCGCGCAAAGAAGGCGGACAAAGGTAGCGGCCCCATGGAGGCAACCGCGAGCGAAAAGAAAAGCAGACCCGCGGGAGCGAATGGCCGCAAGTCTGCAAAATCAAAAGGCACGAAGCCTAGCGAAGAGTGAGCTTCTTGCTAATCTGAACCTTCCCGCGGGAATCAAGGAACTTGGCCACATAGGCGCCCGCAGGTATTTCCGCGAGGTCCAAGCGCATTACGCCCTGAACCCTTTCAGAGAGAATGCCCTTGCCGTTCACCGCGAAGAGCCTGACAGTTCCGCCAGCGGGAGCGACCACATGAAGCGAGCGATTCTCTAACCGCAGCGACGGAGCCGCAAACAAGACCGCACGCTCGACTCCTGCGACAAAGTCCGTGCCTTCGGGCGCACCCACGATAAGCCCGCGGCCCACCGTACTCATGTACACCACGCCGAACGTATTCATGTCGCCCTGCACGAAGTTTCCATTGCCCGGGCCGCCGAACTGGTGCTTGTCATCGTTGATGCGTTCAAACGTCTTGCACTTGTCGGTACTGCGGTAAATCCCGATCGGGTCGCCTTCCTTCGCGGCACCCCAGATAAAGATAGTCTCGTAGTCCGCGCCTTCCTTGGCCTTGCCTATACCCACGGCGATTGCCGTCGATGCGCCCTCGCAGCGGTTCCAGGTCTTGCCGCCATCTTCCGTATAGGCAAGGCCGTTCTCGCTGAAGCCCTTCGTAAGCCAGACCTGCGCCTGGTCCATCGGGACCCACACGTGGCCTTCCCTACCCGGCACCGTGCGGATGTAGTTGCTTCCGTTGTAGTATTCGCCTGCACTCTCGTTCTGCAAGCGGGCCTCCTGCTTCACGAAATTCTTGCCCGCATCCGTCGACTTGTACAGCGTGCCCATGGAGTTCATCACGTAGAACACGCTCGGGTTCACCGGGTCGGCAACGATATGCGAATAGTTTGTCTGTTCTCCGGTTTCAACGGCAGTCCAGGTGGCACCGTTATCGTCGGAGCGGTACGTCGCGTTTTCGGGCCTGTGGAGCATCACCTTGCCGTCGGCAGAAAGCACGATCCAGCCCTTGCCGCCCTTGAGCGTCGTCTTCACGCTGTCCCAAGTCTTGCCCATGTCCTCGGAACGGTACATCACGTTAAAGTTCTGCGAGTCGTACTGGCCATACACGGTAATCACGCCCGTGCGCACCAGGGAGCCGGTAAGCGGTGCAAAGCCCATGCTCTCGGTAGTGCCGACCGTGGGCGTATGGCGTTTGGCGCTCTCGTTGATGTTCGTATAGACGGCGCCATCGTAGTCGCCAATCGCAGTCACCAGCGGGCCTCCCGGAATGCTCACGATATCAAGCGGGACCGTTTCCTCGATGCCGCGGGACTGGAACTTCCACACGGGAACCTTCGCGGTGATGTCGTCCGTCATGAAGACGCCATTGCCGCTCGTGACCCAAGCCTGCTTGTTGTTGAACGGGTTGATTTCCAGCGAACCCGCCCAGTGGATGGCGTTGCCCGGAATCCAGTCCGTGCCGTTCGCATCGATGTTGATGCCGTCACCGTAATGCTGGCCGTGAATCCACGTCTTGCCGCCATCCACCGTCGTATAGATGCGGTCGCCGTAGTTATCACGTTCCTTGCCCGCAGCATCCTTCGCGAGGTGACGACCGGTGTACTTACCGAGCGTCGTAATTACGATGTGGTTTTTGTCCTTCGGGTCAATCGCGACACCGCCGTAGGAGCTTTCGTCCTTCTCGTAAGTAGTGGGGCTCTGTTCGTGCGTCACCGAGTCACTCGGAGTGAGGTCGGTCCACGTGCCGCCCGCAATGTTGTACTTGTAGAACGCGCCCCTCGAAATGTTGTGCGGGCCCGGTCCGTCGGCATAAGTGATAAACATGTCGCCATCGACAATCTTCGCGCGGTGAGGCATCAGGCCTGCAGGCCCGCCCGTAACAGTCTTCCAAGTCTCGCCGCCGTCTTTACTCACCTGCAAGTTGTCCTTGGTATCCGAGATGCCGATGTAGATGGTCTTGGAGGAACCGTCGGCGTTCTTGCCCTGCGATTCATCGAACAGCACGAAGCTCACTCCGTTCACGTTCGTAAGGCTGTTCCCTTCGGCATCGGAGAGTGCGACCTTGTAAGCACTCGTCCAGGTCTTGCCGTAGTCAGTACTCTTGTAGACACCCTTGGTGCGGCTTCCGCAGAAAAGGATGTTCGGCTTGTTCGGGTCGACCGCAAGCTTTTCGCCGGTCTGGCGACCCATGCCATTGCCGTGGGCGAGCATTTCCACGTAGCTCGTGTCCCAAGTGGTACCGTAATCTTCACTGCGCAAAACCGCGGTACGGCCCTGGCTAAAGTATCCCGTACCCGCAAGCACGTAGATGCGCCTCGGGTCGGTCGGATCGAGCGCGAACGCCTCGGTACCATAAAGTCCCACATCGTTCTGGCTCACCCAGTCCATCAACGGGATCCAAACTTTTCGTTCGAAATCAAAGCGATAGACGCCGCCCACATCGGTGCGAGCGTAGAGCACGTTCTCGGCCTTCGGGTGGAAGATTACCGCCGACACGAAGCCGCCACCATCGAAGCGGACATTGCCCCAATCGTAGTTTTCTGCCTGAGCGAAGCCAGCAAAAGCAGCGAGCGTCGCCATACCAATCAAAAATTTTCCAAACATACAGGCTCCTTTTGCCTCATGCACCGACAAGAAGATATATTAATGCGCTCGCGAACGCCCCGAAATGAGAAGCGGGTCCGTCAAAAGCGTTTACGTAAACACAACAAGGCTAAAAATGGGGGTAAAAAAGGGCGACGCCTTTACAAAACATCATTTTTTTTTAAATTTGGAACACTCGCGGGAGTAGCTCAGTTGGTAGAGCGCGACCTTCCCAAGGTCGATGTCGAGGGTTCGAGACCCTTTTCCCGCTCGAAAAACAAAGAAGACGCCACCAGGCGTCTTTTTTGTTTTTTAGAGTTGGGAGAAAAAGGTGGCGAGAACCCTCGAAGAGGGTTCGGCACAAAAGTGCCGTGGGCACGAAGTGACCATGAAATAGGCACTTTTTGAGCTTGGTGCGAGCCCACGAGCATCGAGCCCGTAGGGTTGACAATCAGCCGCGCAGCGGTGACTGATTGGCAACAAACCCTTTTCCCGCTCGAAAAAAGAAAACCACCCATCTGGGTGGTTTTTCTTTTTTACGAGTCGGGAGAAAAAGGTGTCGAGAACCCGAGAAGAGGGTTCGGCATAAAGTGCCGTGGGCACGACTGTGCCCATGAAATAGGCACTTTTTGAGCTTGATGCGAATGAGTGAGCAATGTAGCCCTCGGGTGTTAACCGAGGGCGATTGCGAGAGCAAAGTCTATGCCGTAGTTTATTATTTACATCTAGACTTTGCGGTCCCATGAGCGAGCATCGAGCCCGTAGGGTTGACAATCAGCCGCGAAGCGGTGTCTGATTGGCAACAAACCCTTTTCCCGCTCGACCATCAATACTGGTATTGAAGTCGAAGGATCCAGACCTGCTTCTTGGAAATTAGTTTGCTCCGAGGGGCATTTCGCACGCAAACACGATCACTTCGTTTAAGTGTTTGCTTTGCAAAACGCCCTCTCTCCGCAAAGAAACACGAGAGGGATTCTGTAAACGGTTGCTAGGGAATCTCCCCCTTTGGAAATTCCCTAATTAAATTTTTTTGATTTTTAGGTGTACTTTATTCTAGCTTAGTACAACGGACGGAGAGACCAAATAATTTTATGACACCACTTTCTTTTGTTGGAGAAGAATCAACCAATGAAGAAATAGAACCATCATGAGCAACAGTCGATTTATCATAATCATGTTCTTCAGGATACATCCAATAAGAAACTTCTTTGCCACGGAAATAACCATTATCGGGATCTCTCAACCCACCACCGATAAGCGAGAATCCACTTGTATTGTAACCCGTAAAGCACTGTGAGCGCAGTCCTGCAATACCCTCATCAAAATCATCTTTATACTGACGAATGACAACATAATCATCCCACGTAAACAAGCGCCATCCTTCAGGGCAAATTCCACGATGATTTTCTTGTATAAGTTCCGCACAGCTTTCAGTATTGCAACGGCTGGGCAACTGCATCATTTCCGCCCATTGGTAAAGCCCTCCATAATGGTCACAATAAGTTGTGTCATTATTGTAGCAATAACGTTCTATTTTAGAGTCGTCATTTTGATCATTCTCGCCAAGAACCATTTCACCGATGTTCAAGTTCTCCGCCATCACTGTTATAGATTTTCCTGTACGATTCGAGGTCGCTGTATAATAATAGTAACTACGGCCGTTGCGCGGGTCTACAAAAGTTTTATAATCAGAACTCTTGTAATTTCTATTCCCCGCCAAGCAAGTGTCATGAGCATAAGGTCTATAATCACGACTGCTCGATAGCACACTGTTTTTTTCGCTACTGGAGGATTCTACTTTCTTGCTGGATGAAGACAAGTTCGCTGAGCTCAGCCGAAGCGAACTAGAACTAGACTCAACTTTTTTGCTGGAAGATGATTGCTTACTGCTGCTCGTCATGGCGGCCTCAGAGCCGCCATCTCCCTGCTCCATGCTCGAAGAGGACTTTGCACTGCTTGATGTCATGCCGGACTCTGTTCCGGCATCACCATTTTTACTGCTACTGGACACACTTGTCTCGCTTTCGCTCGACTGCGGTGTGACGCTGGAAGAAGAATCCTCGTCACGCGGGGCGAAACTGCTGTCATCATCGCCACACGCGACAAAAAGAGCAAGTGCAAATCCCAGTAAAAAGCGCTTCATGCAGATATTCCTCCTATTTCACCAT
>CACXXH010000047.1 GCA_902771595.1 Fibrobacter succinogenes
ATGTGTTCGCCTGGCTCGGGATTGAATCGGGCGCAAGCTTCGCCCGCACGGCGCACCTGCTTGCTAGCCATTGGTATTACGTGTTCATGTCGCTCCACATTGGGCTGCATGTGAGCCTGATTGCAAACCGCTTGGGACTTGCGGGCGCTTTCAAGTCAAAGGCGGCACTTGTCGCAACCCGCGTGGTTGCCGTTCTTGTGGCTGGCTATGGAATTTACGCCTTCGCGATTCGCGGGCTTTGGAAATACATGTTCCTGCAACAGCCCTTCTTTTTCTTTGATGCGGAACGCGGCTACGCCCTCTTTTTCGCGGACTATATCGCCATCGTCGTGCTGTTTGCTGTTGCAGTGCATTATACGGCGAAACTTACCAAATGATTTTTCGGAAAGTCGTTACTTAATTGCGATTCTTGAAGCGTCTTGCTGCCAACAAGCCCGTTTCAAAGAGCAGATACGTCTGCGGCGAACAACAGGATTGCCACCACCACGTAGGGGCGCTTGCTGCAGACGGTTTCGTAACTCACGATGCCCGCACGGATAAGCGCGTAAGTCACCAGCGGGAACTGGAACATGCATCCGAACGCAAGGGAAAGCCAGAGCGCGAGTGTTACCAGGTTAGAGATGCCAAATACGGGTTGCAGAGTCGTGCTTGCAAAGCTCATGCCGAACTGCACAATCAGCGGGAAGCAGACAATTAGGCAGAAGGCGACGCCCGCGATAAAGAGCATGCTGGTCAGCGCAACGATGGAACGGATGGAGCGCTTCTCGTTATCGTATAGAGCAGGGAGCACGAACTGCCACATGTTCCAGGCGATGTAGGGCGAAAACAGCACGCAGTCCAGCAGTGCAGAAATCTTGAGCTGTAGCACGAACACTTCCATCGGGGAAAAGTAATGGAGCGTGACGCCGCCCTGCAGGGCAATTTGCTTACAGAACCAGTCCAGAACGTAGGGCGAAACAAGGAAAAGGGGCACGATGCCGATGGCAAGGGCGACAATAGAACGCAAAAGCGCCCGTCGGAGCGCTTCCAAATGCGATATCAGCGTAGCCTCTTGATCCTGTTTCGAGGTCATCAGCCTTTCTTTTCTTCTTCAGTTGCTGAGCGTGCCGAAGCATCTGCGGCTTTTTCCACCGTCTTCTGCAGGTCTTCAGCTTCTTCCTTCAGGGCGTCTTTCGCCTTCTTGTACTCGTTCTGGGCTTTACCCAGGGAACGCGCAAGTTCAGGAATGCGCTTTGCTCCGAACAAAAGGAGCACCACGACCACAATCAGGATTATTTCTGGAATTCCGATGGACATTTTTTACCTGCCTTTTCGTAGAAATATAACATAATTTCTTTGTATATTTTAGGCAAAAGACAACGGAGTTTTTATGAAGGTCGTTTTATTCAATGGAAGCCGTCGCGAAAAGGGCTGCACTTATACGGCGCTGAGCCTCGTGGCTGGCGAACTCAAGGCTGCGGGCATCGAGACGGAAATCTTCTTTGTGGGCGGCCGCGTGCTGAAGGGCGAAACTGACGCCGTGGTTCACGAAGCCAAGGAAATCCTTAAAACGGCCGACGCCGTCGTTTACGGCTCCCCGGTTTATTACGCATCCCCCAGCGGCGAGATGCTGATGTTCCTGGACAGACTCTACGGCATTGCCGAAGCGGAACTGCTCTTTAAGCCCGCCGCAACGGTTGTTTCTGCCCGCCGTGCAGGGACGAGCGCTACGCTTGATGCGCTGAACAAGTATCCTGCATTTGCGCAGCAGCCCATGGTGGCGTCGCGCTACTGGAACATGGTTCACGGCTCTAGCCCCGAAGACGTGCTGAAGGACGAAGAAGGTGTGCAGATTATGAAGGAATTGGGCCGCAACATGGCATGGATCCTGAAGAGCATCGAGGCTGGCAAGAAGGCGGGTGTAGAACAGCCCGTTGCCGAAAAGAAGGTTTACACGAACTTTATCCGCTAGGGTTCGCGGCCAAGAACGGCGCGGGCCAGCTGGTCGGCGCCGGAGGTCGGCTTGCCTGTTCCCCAGCAGCTTTGCGGCGATGTCTTAAATTAAGTATATGCTCACTGTGCCCGTTTCAAGTTTAACATAACAACTGCCGCAAGAATCAAGACAATTCCCATCCCGGAGAGCAGCGTCAACGCCTCGGAAAAACAAGTGATGCCGATGACTGTCGCGACCATGGGTTCGAGGGTGGCGATGATTCCCGCCTTGCTCGCCTCTACGGTGCGGAGCCCGAGCGTGTATGAGAGAAACGGAATTACCGCCGTCACTAACGCTGTCAAAACGCAGAAGAATACAAGCCACGACAAATCGCTTGCAATAGAGAATTTGGATAGCATATCCGTCGGACTACTGATAAACCAAGAGCCGATTGCGGCGAGTGAAAAGGTGTAGGTCGTGACGGTGTATGGGGAATACCTGCGCAATGCGATTGTTCCCAAGATGCTGTAAAGTCCGTAACCTATACCGGAACCTAGACCGAACAGCAGACCCTTCAACGAAATTCCTTCTCCCGAAATTCCAGAAACCAATACGCAACCGCCAAAGGCAAGCGCCAAGGCGGCCAGTTTTTGGGCGTTCATCTTTTCACGGAAGAAAACTGCGGACATCAGCACAATCCATATGGGCGAAGTGTACAGCAGAATCGCCGCAGTTGATAGCGGCATGATGGTAATTGCCGAAAAGTAGCAGATGGTAAAGAACAAAATGCTTCCGAATCCGAGTCCTAAAAACAGCGGAATGTCACGCAGGCGAATCTTGAAACCATTGCGGTCCTTCGCGAGTAAAAGTCCGCAGAACATCAGTGCCGCCAACGTGATTCGAATTGCTGTGATTTGGATGGGGCTGAAACCGTATTCGCCGAGCCCCCGCACGAAAATGCCCATGCTTCCCCAGAAGCAGGCAGCGATAATAATCAGGAGCGGACCAGTCATGCGACTAATATAGATATTTTCAAATAAAGAATCAGTTCCCTGCGAGCCCGATTTCGGCGGCGTGTTCGCGCATGCCTTCGATGCAGATTTCTGCGACTTCCTTCACGTCCATGCCGAGGAGCGCACAACCCTTTAAAATGTAGTCGCGGTTGCACTTGGCGGCAAATTTCTTGTCCTTGAATTTTTTCGCGAAACTTTTTACTTCCAAGTCCAAGATTCCGTTGGGGCGCATTCTCGCGCAGGCCTGGATGATTCCAGTGAGCTCGTCGACGGTGAACAGGCTCTTTTCCATGTTCGTCTTGGGTTCCACATCGTTCACGATTTCAAAACCGTGCGCTAAAATTGCACGGACATCTTCTTCCGAAACGCCTTCGGCAAGCAATTCCTTTTCGGTGTGCTGCAGGTGTTCTTCCGGGAATTCCTGGTAGTCGAAATCGTGCAGGTAACCCACGCCTTCCCAATGGTCTATGTCTTCGCCAAAATGCTTCGCCATGGCACCCATCGCATAACATACATTGAGCGAGTGGATGACGAGCGATTCTTCGGTGACGTGTGTCTTGTTGATTTCTTTTGCGCGTTCAAGAGTTAAGTTCATTTGAAACCTCTTCGGATAAGATTGCGTCTCTACGCCCGCAATGACAATATAGTAACCTACAAATCAATGTTCTTGATTGCCTGTTCGAAATCTTCCTTGAGGTCTTCGATATCCTCGATGCCCACGCTCACACGGATGGTGCCTTCGAATACGCCGGCGTTTTCTTTTTGTTCCTTGGTGCCGTGCGTAAAGATGGTGCTGTCCGGGTGAATCACGAGCGTGCGCAAGTCACCGATGTTGGTCGCGATGGTCGCGTACTTCAAATTGTTGATGAGCTTGAATGCCTTTTCCTTGCTCCCCGCGTCAATCGTGAGGATGCCTCCGCCCTTGCCACCGAACTGGCTCTGCACCAAATCGTAATACGGGCTCTGCTTTAGAGCAGGGTAATTGACGGTGATGCCTTCGAAACCCTGCAGGAATTCCGCCAGCTGCAAGGCGTTGCTGCAAAGGCGATCCATGCGCAGCCCGAGCGTTTCGAGACCGAGCGAGTTGAGGAAAGATGTTGCCGGTGCCACGCAGCAGCCTACGTTGCGCCAGATGCCGTTGCGGAGTTTCGCGATGTAGGCGAACTTGCCGAAACGCTTGTATTCTTCCAGTCCCTTGTACCTTGCGAAATCCCATTTGAATTTTCCGCTGTCGACGATGATGCCGCTGATGGCACTTCCGTTCCCGTTGATGTACTTGGAAGAGGAATGCACCACGATGTCGGCGCCAAAATCAAAGGGACGCACAAGGTAGGGGGTCGCTGTCGTACTGTCGACAATGAACGGGACGCCTCCCTGATGCGCTACGTCCGCGACACTCTTCAAATCGACTACGTTCAGTTTCGGGTTGCCGATGAGCTCGGTGAACACCGCCTTCGTCTTTTCGTTCAGCTGGGAGCGCACCGTCTCTGCAGTGACTTCTGTGACAAAGCGGGTCTTGATGCCGAACGCCTGCAGGTCGCGGAACAAGTCGATAGTCCCGCCAAAAAGCCCGGCACTCGCAATCACCTCGTCGCCCGCTTGCAGAATATTCAAAAGCGAGATGGTCACCGCGGCCATGCCCGAAGAACAAGCAACCGCACCGATACCCTTCTCGAGCGATGCGATGCGGCGTTCAAAAGAATCTGTGGTGGGGTTCCCGATGCGCGTGTAGGCAAAACCGGGGGCCCTGTTGTTGAAAACGGCTTCGAGTTTTTCCGCGGATTCCTGCGAAAAGGCGCTCGCCTGGTAAATGGGCGTAAGCGTGGAGCCCGTACTTCGATCACTGCCAAAATCCTTATGCAACAAAGTCGTGTTAAAATTCACCCGATGTTCTCCGTACAAATTGTTTTTCGGACTTTCTTTGCAAAGCCTAACAGATTTCCGCTATGACGAGCGCATTCTTCGATGCCGCCTGCATCAGTACGCATAGACGCTTGCATTGCCTTTTGAAAGTCTTGAACAATGAATTCGTTTTCATGGTACCTCCGCGTGAATGGTTTGGTACCAAATATAGAAGGCGAATTTCAGAACGTCCAATACTAAATAAGTATGGCTTTTTATAGGATTTTTTTATAGGAGGGGGATTTTACAAAGGGCCTGTCTAATGGACATTAAGCCGAAGCTGCGATGTCCAGCACTGCATTCATGTATGTCTGGTAAGGAATGCCTGCCGCAGCGGCCTTGCGTTTTAGTGCGTCTACGGTTTTCACCTTCAGCCTTATGGAGTACATCTTCTTTTCTTCTTTGGACTCAGCAATAGCGCGCCTAATACGGGCTATGGATTCTTCAAGAGTTTCCGATTCATGACCGCCGGTGATTGTCATCGGATCCCTGACGCTTGTGTCTTTTTCAAGTTTTTCAACAACCGTCTTGGGGTAGATATCGTCTACCAGTTTGAAGCCTTTGGGCAGCCTAGTTTTCTTTTGCATCTTGCACCTCGTCTTCATGAGCTCTCCTTACGGTTATCAAAGTCGTCATATCATCCGTGACAACTATCACACACCCCTTTTTAATATAGATTATGTATATACACTTGTCAATACATATTACAATACATCAAAGAGATAGAATCCCTTCGTCGTACCGTCCCTCTATATTTGCAAGAACTATACCAACTAGAAAATGCATTTTTCATGCGGAAAACGGCAATTAATTGAAGGGAAAGTATGACTTTCGTGTTGTGGATTAGGTGTTGACCCGTTAATCGGTTATGAATGGCGATTTGACCACCGAAGGGGGACTGTGTTTGATTTTTTAAACAAAGGGCGGCCTTTCAACACGAAAGTTCTACATCGCCTTTGACGATTTCACGCTTGTTCGTCAAAGGAGTTAACATAGATATGCATGCTACAAATGCAAAGAAAAAGCAATCATATGCAAGTATTTTGCAACTATTTTCAATCAAATACTTGCTTCTGCAACCGCTTGAATCTATATTTATGGGCATGAGCACCATAGCAAAAAATTTTCGCATCGATTCTGAGCTGAACCGTCAGGCCAACAAGCTCCTTGAGGGGCTGGGGCTTTCGATGTCTCAGGCTTTTTCGATGTTCTTGCGACAGGTGGTGCTGCAGCAAGGTCTCCCATTTGAAGTGAAATATCCTCGGCGTTCCGGTGAACTGCTGAACGCAATTGAAGAAGCGAAACGGCTTGAAGCCGACCCCAATACAAAGCGCTATACGGATATGGACGAAATGTGGGCGGACCTTGACAAATGATTTACGAAGTTATCTGGACCAGCCGTTTTAAGAAGAGCTACAAACTTTGCAAAAAGCGCGGGCTCCCGTTAGAAGAACTCAAGTCCGTTGTCGAATTACTCCGGACGGACCAGACTCTTGACGAAAAGTTTCGTGACCACGAACTGTCCGGCGTTTTCGCAGGGACGCGAGAACTCCATATTCGTCCAGACTGGCTTTTGTGCTACAGAAAGAACAACGGGATCTTGGCGCTTACCCTTGTGGATACTGGAACGCATTCCGACTTGTTCGGGAAATAAAAACTGTTGCGGCAAAAAATATCGGAACAAAAAAGCCATTTGGTAGTGGCATGGCCCTCTTGACAGGCGCATTTTGAGAGCATATATTAAGTAAATAGTCGAAGTTTCTTTTTGTCTGGTAGAGGAATTGAGTATAATCAGCACAACGCTGATGCCTGATTGATAGAGGTGTATATGGGAAACAGGTTCACGTTTGCTTTGGGGCTGGCCTTGGCTGCGGCGCAGGCTTTCGGTGCGGTCTATTATGTTGCTGTCGACGGCAAAGACGGCAATGCGGGCACGAAGGAGAAGCCTTTCGCAACGCTCAACAAGGCGAACGCCGTGGTGGCCGCGGGCGATACGGTGTGGATTCGCGGCGGCGTGTACGACCTGCACGATACGGTCTTTTTCGCGCGGTATAAGATGACGGCCGCAATCCTGTTGACGGCGAGCGGCGAGAGCGACGACAAGCGCATCCATTATCTTGCCTACCCGGGCGAGCGTCCGATTTTTGACGGGGCGAACCTCCCGGTGGCGGAAGGCGAGGAACACAGCGACGGCACTCCCGCGGGGGCGATGTACACTTCGCCCATCGTGATTTCGGCGAAGTTCCTCCACTTGAAGGGTATCGAGGTGCGCAACACTCCCATGAAGCACAACTCGAATTCCGGCGTTTTCCTTTACGCGAGCAAGCATATTTTCTTGGAGGAGATGGAAAGCCACCACAACGCGGGTCCGGGATTTTTTGCGAACGACGGCGCGGCGGATGGCGGCGGGCACATCTTCTTGAACTGCGACGCTCACGACAATTACGACCCTACGGGTTGGCAGGGCGACGGCGAAAATGCCGACGGTTTCGGGGCGCATTACCAGAAGCCCGGCGAGGGCGATACGACCAGGTTCATCGGGTGTCGCGCGTGGTGGAACAGCGACGACGGTTTCGACTTCATCAACCAGGAATTCCCCGTGGTTCTGGAAAACTGCTACGCCATGGGTAACGGCTACAGCGATTACGGTCGTGGCAACCCGAAAAACGGAAACGGGTACGGCATTAAGATGGGCCAGAGCACGTATGGCACAGGACATCATACGATCAAGTATTGCGTCGCCTGGAAAAACAAATCTTCGGGCTTTTACGCGAACTACACCAACGCCGGCAGCAAGTGGCTCAACAATACGTCTTACATGAATGAAGATCGCGCCTACAGCATGGCGTCGACGCTCTACGCCGAAGACGGCAAAACTCGCCTTGCCGAGGTGGCCCCGCTTACGGGCGACAACGCGCACGTGCTCAAGAACAACATCGCCTTCCCGAACAAGAATTCACAAATCGGAACTTGCTGGGAAAAGATATCGAGCCAGAACATCGACCATTATGTGGATTGCCCCGCCGGCGAAAACAACACGTGGAACTTGAAGCTCGACTTGACGGAAGACGACTTTATGAGTCTTGATGACCCGAGCATGACCGTGACGGGTGAAGATCTCTCGAAGCTTGCGGGAATGTTGGGTCCGCGCAATGCTGACGGCAGTTTGCCCAATGTGGACTTCTTGCGGCTCAAGAAGGAGAGTCGCGCCATTGACCAGGGTGAAGATATTGGTTTTCCGTTTGTGGGGGACGCTCCTGATTTGGGCGCATTCGAGTACGGCTCGGATGTCATGTCTATCGCCATGAGGCCGAACCGCTTTGCGGAAATTCCGGGTTCCGCGACCGTTTACGATTTGCGGGGCCGCAATCTGGGAACCTTGCAGACCATGCCCAAGAAACCGGGCGTGTACCTTGTACGTAACGGAAAAAGTCTGCGGAAGATGTTCGTCAGGTAGCGAAGTTTTACAGAAATTGTGATTGCGAGAAATGTTGTTGCAAATAATGTAAAGCCGGCGAAGCGACTTGAAAAATACATGAAAAAATATCGCAGGTTTTGAAGAACCTTTTGTTATATTTCTTCTTGTATGATTTCTCTGAACGACTATCTATTCTCCGGAAATACGGTGCTGAAAATTTTGCACCAGTATTCGAACGACCTCAGGAACAGCGCGAAGGAATCGCGCAACGGCATCGATCTCGCGCATTCCAATTACCTAATCCAGATAATCGAGCTTCTCGAGCACAACGACTTCTTGACTTCGCAATCTCAGAGAATCAAGGAATTTTACAAGTTCATGACGCGCGAGTATCCCTTCTTAGCGTTCACCTTCAAGGGGCGCATCAAGTCGCTGGTCCGCGCCGAAGAAAAATTCAATGGGTATATTCTTGAATATATCTACGACTATTACAAGAAAAATAGGGCGTTCCCGTCGGAGGCCGAAATCAAGAGCCGCCTGATTTGCTTCCGCGACCTTATTGCGTACCGCATCGTCATCTCGATGCCGACTTGCCATATCAAGAAAGGCGACGACAGGACCGCCATAGAGCAGAAGTACCTCTACGACATCGCGAACGTGTTGCCCGGATTCCTCGAAGAGAAGGGCTTTTCCGCGGAACTTTCCGGATTCGAAGGACATTCCGATTTGCTCATGGAATCCATTCGGCCCTATTACCGCGATTACGTGACGACCCCGAGAAGCACGGGTTACCAATCGCTGCATATCACGTTCTACGACAATCTCGCGCGTTGCTATACGGAACTGCAATTGCGTACCAAGGATATGGACGATTTTGCCGAGATAGGCGAGGCGAACCACTTTGGTTACGAGAAGTTGCAGGAGGCGCGTCGCACCAAGCGTGACGAGATTCCGAGCGGCGAGTGCGTCTATTTTGACGAGGCTTACGAGCGCCTGACAAAGTTGCAGGAACTCGAGCTGGCGAAAATTGACGTGAACATGTTCAAGGCCATCAACAACCAGCTCATCAACGATGGTTGCGGGCTGTTCAGAGGCCGGCAGATTTTGCCGTTCGAACATTTGTCGCGTTTTCAGAACGACTTAATCGATTGACAAAAATTTTTCGGATTGAAATTTTTTATAATGTATAATTGCTTATGTTAACGGCAATTATTTTATCGATATTATTTCTTTTTGGGGATGTGGGGATTCTGTTTATCAGCCAGCCCAGTTTTGGGCGCCTTCCCCAGGGCGAGCGTTTGGAGCGTGTCAGGAAATCGCCGCATTACGATGGAACGCAGTTCGTGAACGAGGTGGAGACCGCCTTTTCGACGGGCAATAGGACCAAACTTGGAGTCTGGAAGGATTATGTTTTCGGCGACAAGACGCTGTTGTTCCCGGATACGGCGCTTCATGTCATCAAGACGGATCTGAAGTCGCTCTCGCAGGACCGCGATTGGATTGTGTGGTTCGGGCATTCGTCTTACCTGATGAATCTGTCTGGCAAGAAGGTGCTGGTGGATCCGGTGTTTTACAAGGGCTCTCCGGTGGAGTTCGCGAACAAGATGTTCCTGGGGACGGATATCTACAAGCCCGTTGACATGCCGGATATTGATTATCTGGTAATTTCCCATGACCATTGGGACCATTTGGATTACGAGGTGGTAACGGAGATGAAGCCTCGCGTCAAGAAAGTCGTGACGGCTCTTGGTGTGGGCGAACATTTCGAATACTGGGGTTACCCTGTCGAAAAAATTGTGGAATTGGACTGGTGGCAATTCATCGACTTGGAAGAGGGCTTCCGTGTGACGGCGACTCCGGCGCGGCATTTCTCGGGCCGTGAGCTGCACGAAAACAAGACGTTCTGGGCGTCGTTCGTGTTCAAGTCGCCTAAGCGCATGGTATGGATTGGTGGTGACTCCGGCTATGGTCCGCACTATGCGAAAATCGGGAAGGAGTTTCCGGACATCGACCTCGCCATTATGGAAAACGGGCAATACAACAAGGATTGGTCGCAGGTCCATACGATGCCGGAATACCTGGGCAAAGAAATGATTGAGTTGGACGCGAAACGTTACCTCACGGTTCATCATTCCAAATTCAGCCTGAGCAAACATCCGTATTACGAGCCGCTGGAAAACGCGAAGCGTGCCGCTCGCGAATCGGGCAAGCCCGTACTTATGCCGCAAATCGGCGAAGTCATGTATTTGGAATAAGGCGAACTTTTTTGGAGTAGCCGGATTGCGGCCGCTTATTTCTGGCCGTATACCAAGTGGACGCCTTCGAATGCGGATAGTCCCGTTGAATCCTTGAAAAACGCGTTGTCGATGTCTTGTGGCGAAAGATCCTGGCAACTTTTGAAGCCAGACTTTTTCATGAGTTCGGCAACTTCGCCAGGGACGTAACCGTCTGCCATGATTTCACCGCAATCTGCGGCGATTTGCTTCAGGCGAGCGAGTTTTGTAAGGGTCGGCGCAAACGGGTCCTCTTTTTCGTAGTAATCGAAAACAAGGCCGCTACGCGGTGCTGCAATCTTGGAAATCTGCGATACGGTCTTGAAAAAGATTTCGATGGGAATGTAGTAGGACACTCCGAGAATCGAAAATATGGAGCGTATTTTCGGGTTAAATCCGGCGCTTGCCAGCCTGTCGATGATGCTGTCCTTGTTGAAATCGATTTCTACAAAATGAACTTTCGGACGTTTTTTTTCGAAAAGTTTTCGCATCCGCTCGATTTTAAAAACCTGCGTTTCGTAAAGGTCGAGTTCAAAGACATCTACATTCTTGCTTTTATTCCTAAGCGCAAAAGAGTCTAAACCTGCACCCAAAAGGATGTATTGTACATCCCCCGTACTTTGCTTTTCTTCGACGATATCTTCGGCAAAGCGGTTGCGCGGAAGGACAATGGGTAAAAAGTATTCGTCCAACAAATTTTTGGTCGGAAACCTTGTTCCAGGAAATAGTTCCTTTGCGAATTTATAGGCGTGGCGGTATTCCTTAAGGCTCACAAAATCAAGCGCAAATTCATCTTCGAAGATTTTTTCGCGGTTGTTTTTTTTGTTGTAGCCATGGGTGTACGCTGCGCGGGCAAGAGCGCACAAAAGCGCAGTTTGGCTAATCATGTCTAATTCGCCTTTGTCCAGAACAGGAGTTTGCGTTTTACAAATTCAAAAAGTTCCATAATCGCAAGCACTACGATGCCTGTCCAAAGAATTCCTGCAACCATGTTGGGATAGTCGGAATAGTCCGCATAAAATTGCACAAAGTGCCCAAGCCCCGTATTTTCGCCGAAGAGTTCTGCGACCGTGAGCATGATAAATGAAAGCCCCATGCCTACGGAAAGCCCGGAGAATATGGACGGAAGGCTTGCCACAAGGGCAATTCGCCACAAGTATTCAAACTTTCCAATTCCGATAATGGCGGCGTTGCGCCTGTATTTTTCGGGTATTTCGGCAGCACCAGCGGCCGTATTCAAGTAAATAGGCCAAAAGGCAGCAATAAAAATGATAAATGTAGATGACAGGTAAAAGGTCGGGAGAATCGCAATAGCGTAGGGAATATAAACGTTGGGCGGAATCGGGGCCGCAAATCGGGAGATAGGTTTCAGCATGTTGCTTATCCAAGAAACAGACCCGGAAAGAATTCCGATGGAAATGCCGACAATGGCCGCCACTAGGTAAGCGGGGACAAGTTTCAAGAGGGACGCTCCTGCACTTCGCAAAAGTTCTTCGCGAGAATCAAAGAGGGCTGTCGCAATCGCCTTGGGCGATGGAAACAGGTATTGGCTGCTCCATTCCGGACCACAGCTAATCAAAGTCCAAATTCCAAGCAAGAACAATAGAAACAGGATTCCCGAAAATTTGGATAGATATTTTGTAAAAGTTCTCATATGCTCGCACCCCCTTGCACGATATGTCCGAGTTTTTCAAGGACATCTTTATGGTAGGCATCTTCAATGGCTACGATGGTTTGTTGCACTCTTTCGTCGCGGAACCAATCACTGCGATTTTTCTTTACCGGGAAATCCAGCGGAATGTCTGCAATAATGCGACCCGGTGTCGATCCCAGTACAATAATTCGGCTTCCCAAATAAACGGCTTCGCGAATATCGTGCGTAACAAATAAAGTAGTTATCGGTCGATCTTTTACGCCTCGGCAAAGTTCCAAGACCAAGTCCTGAAGGCTTGCACGGTTTACGGGGTCAAGCGCCCCAAAAGGTTCATCTAATAAAAGGGCATCGGCACCAACGCTCAGGGCTCTTGCTATTGCCCCGCGCTGGCGCATTCCGCCCGATAGTTCAAAGGGATATTTGTTGAGGCTTCTCGAAAGTCCCACCAAGTTCAGGTATTCTTCAGCCAAATGTTTCGCATCGCCGCTCTTGACTTTTTTAGTCTTCTTGATGGCAAGCGTGACATTCTGGAGAAGCGTAAGCCAAGGGAAAAGGCTGTAATCTTGAAAGACGACGCTCCTTTCGGCGGAAGGCTTTTCGATTTCCTTTCCGTTCCAGGAGATTCGCCCTTCATTTGGTTTGGTGAGCCCAGCAAAAAGGTTCAGCAAGGTGGTCTTGCCGCTGCCGCTTTCGCCCAGCAAACACACGAATTCACCCTGATTTATTTTCAAGTTGATGTCTTTCAGGATGGCCTTGCCATCGTAAGAAAAACCGAGATTCGTTGCTTCAAAACCACTTTGCTTTTGACTCATGTTGGCAATCCCTTAGTTTCTAGACTTGAATATTTTTTCAGCGTTCGCGTAAAACTCGGAATTCGGCTTTTGCTTGCGGAGTTCTGCGATGGCTTTCTGGTAGAAGTCGGTACGCACATATTCAGCGACCTTCTTGTCGGACTTGATGAATTCAGCATCCTTCAAGAAATCCCAGAAGAATTCGACGCCCTTCACGTTCGGATCGGTATCTTGCGTGACATGACCGCTGTAGAACGCCTTGTTGACAAGGGCTGTGTCGAGCTTGATCCACTTGGCAATAATTTCCACGCTCTTCTTGTGGTCATTTTGCACCAGTTCTTCGGCTTCGATTAGCGACTTGACCAAGCGCTTGTAAACGTCATCACGGCCTTCGATTTTACGGAGCGATGCGATAAGCCTGCAGCAGATATGGCCCGGATTGATGTCCTTACTGCGAAGTACCACAGAAAGGCCGGCTTCTTCGGCGCGGAGGTCATGCGGGCCCCAAGTGACACCTGCGTAAACGCTACCGTTCTTGACGGCTTCGATAACGGCGGGCGGATTCTTGAGTTCTACAATGGTGACATCCTTACGCCAATCGATACCTTCTTTCTTGAGGCCGCCGCGAACGATGGCGTCGGCAGTACCCAAGCGAATAGTGGCAATTTTCTTGCCCTTGAGGTCACTCAGCTTCTTGACGGAACCGGCGTTTTCTTTACGGGTAATGACAGCCTGGTCGCCACCCATGATACCGCCAATAACACGGATGTCTGCGCCTTGTGCAATGTGGATGAGCGGAGCGAGCGAGCCGAATGCGCCTGCATCGAGTTTACCTGCGCGGACAGCGGCAATGCCGTCGCCAGAATTTGAAAATTCTACGAGCGTTACGTCAAGACCGTTTTTCTCGAAAATGCCAGCGTCTTTAGCGATAAAGAATTTTCCCTGGCCCGTAGAAGAGAGGTAGCCGATGGAAATCTTGTCTGCGCCGATTGCAGAAGTGGCGCAGGCGAGGCTAAAGAGGAGAGTGAATGCGATTCGGTTGCGAATTTTACTGAAAATTTGTTTCTGATTCATGATTCAAGTCTCCTTTATTAGAATCCGTATGTTGCGGAAAGTTGATAGCGGTTCAAATCGGCTTCCTTTACTTTCTGGGTGCCGGCAGTCAGGTAATCCGTTTGGATGTGAAGGTATTCAAACCCGAGCGAGAAGGCTTCGGTCAGGTTGTAGGTCGCATTTGCGAAAACGGAAATGTTCTGTTCGCGGCCGCCCACCTTTTCGATGTCGTCACGGTTCAGTTTGTCAATGCCAGAACCCACGTTGATTGCCAGCTTTTGAATCAACTTGGCCTGCAATGCTATCCATCCGCCGTAGGCCTCGATGCTTTTTACGCTTTCAGGATCGTTGGCATTGGCTGCAAAACCGCGTCCGATGCCTGCGGCGTATGTATCCAGGTTTTCGCCGATGAATCCTTCGCCAAGAATGGCGATTGTGCCGGTAATGGGAAGGGTCAAGTCTACGTTCGCAGACCATGTGGGGATATCCTTGGCATCGCCAGTGTCATTCAGGTCGATTTCTTCCTTGCCGTAATGACCCGAAACGCCTAAGCCGAACTTCTTGTCTTTTACCCACAGGGGAATGGCAATACCGATGCGGCCCTGGAAAGTAGGAATGTCCGCGTCAACGCCTGTCTCTGAAGCGGAAGTCGTGTTGTACGGCTGGTTTTCGCCGATGGTGCGGACAACAGCAGCAGTAATATCCACAGAACCTTCACCAACGGGAATTTTCTCGGTGAGTCTCAGCTGAGCCCTACGAAGGCCTGCGTCGCCGGAGTTATTGAGAACGCCTGCGTTAAGCGTCGGGGTTACCAACGGAGAAATCACGTCCCAGGTCTGGCCGCCCAAAATGGAGAAGCCGGTCTTGCCGAACGAAATTTCTCCATAACCGTGACGGAGTCTCGGGTTAGGAGCGTTGCCGGAGCCGCCACCGTAGAAGTCCACTTCGACCTTACCGTTTGCCTTGAAGTACGTCGAATCGTTGCCGCTCGAAAGGTTGAAACCGATTCGGGTCAGATTTGGGGTAAGATGCCAGCCACCGTCGTTTTTATTAGTGAGGTCGGAAGCCGCGACAAAGTTGGCGAAGTTGCCGTTGTTGCTTTTTGAGTCTTCGTAGGCGGCGTTAAGAGATGCAAAACCGTAGAGAGTTGCTGTTACGCCGGATTTTGTGGTGACCGAAATGGGTTCTGCGGAGAATGCTGCGATTGCAGAGACGAGAATGATTTTAGCTGTGGTATTTATTGTGAGATTCATTGAAAATCTCCTTTTTTTGATAATTGTTGGATAACCACGCAGAATAAAATTCTGCGAGCGTTTGGGAAAATGCCGAATGCCTAAAAAAGGCATCGGCTTATTTACTGGGAATTGCTCATGCGTGGCTTTCCCAACATGTCATCTTGCAAAATGCAGATGCTTATTGGAGAATGCCCTGAGCCAAAGTACAAGTGCTACACATATAGGTATCCTCGTTCTATTTTGTTTGACTTATTTGTTTATTTTCCGCCAACGGATGCGCTGTAAATCTTTTCGAGCAGATTCAGCGCACCCTTGTAACCGACGAAACTACGATTGATAATCAAGGTTTCGCTGGAAGGGGGAGTAACTTCGAAGAACAAAGCTCCCTTGTCGTTGGCAAGATTGATTTCCCACGAAGAAGCGAGAATCAAGGGCTTTCCAGAAGAGAAATCGACTTCCTTGATTGACTTTTCAATCAGGTAGCCATCTTCCTCAAATTCCACCTGGACATCGACGCCTTCGCTAATATTGTGGAAGGCTTTTTCGATCTGCTCGCGGAATTTCTGCGGAGGATCGTCACTGATGATTGCCTTGCGCGGAATAAGTCCGATCTGGTCGGCAAGGAACTTGGTGTAGGCGAGCGTGTAAGCGGAATCTGCGGTGATGGCGAATTCGCTCGGCATGCCGTACCAGTATTCAGCGAAGAATTCAGAAAAGTGTTCCAGATAGTAGTAATAGATACCATTTTCTTGTTCAATGAACTTTTCGCTCTGTTCCTTGTCGATTCCGGCAAATTCGACAACTTTACGGATGAATTCGCTTGTCGCTTCGGCGCCGATGGGAATTTCAGGAATGTGAAGGAACGGCTGGCCGTATTTTTCCTGAAGGTGTTCGGCATTGCGAACGCCAACCCAAGGCGAAACCACCAGGTTAAACTGAGCTTCCGGAATGCGCAACCAATCTTTGACACCATTATTTTCAGGTCCAAATAGCACATTGACTTCAAAACCTGCGCCGCGAAGAATGCGGGCCAGTTCCTGATAATCACCGCGCCAGTTCTGGTTGTAATACGGAACTTCGGACCAGAGGTTGATAAGGCCCTTCTTGCGTTCGCCCTTGTAATCGCCGACAAACTGATCGACGATGGCGTTCACGACTTCTTCGTGACCGAAAAGGTTGTTGCCCTTGAAGCCTGCGGTATCGACAGCGACAATCGGGTAACCCAAATCGCGATATTCGTTAACCAGGCTCGAGACGTCATCGCCAATGAGGCCGCCCACGCAACCGGTGAGAACGACATAGAGGTCGCCATTGAAAACCTTGAGCGTCGATTTGATCAACTGATCCAAGGTCTTGATGCCGCCGAACACGATGTCGTTTTCGGTCGAGTTTGCGCTCGGCATGTTACCGGCACCGGCGTAAATGCTTCCCTGAAAACCGTTTTCGAACGTGAGGAATGCTGTTTGCTTGAGCTGGCAACCCGGAGAGCAGTTGGCAATAGGCACGGCACCCTTGATGCCGACAACCGTATTAGACGCACCAACTGCGCAAGAATAGCGGGGGTCCGAAATAGAATTGCTTTTTTTCTTTGTTTTAAGTGCTTCTGACATTTTCGAAATCTCCCTTACTATGCGTTTTCTGAATTGGATTCTTTATCTTTGCTGAACTTGAGATTTCTCGGTTCAGGAAGGTCGTTAAGTGTTTCCGGGTGATGCGTCAGGTAGAACGGATCATCCTGAGCGAGCCACCAATCAGAATACGGGAGCTTTACATTACGCTTGAGAACTTGGTTAAACTTTGTACGCGAAAGAACACCCTTGAGCATTTCACCAATGCGGAGAATGCCTTCGTAGCCCACCGGAATATGTTCGTCGCCCATGGTGAGGGTCGGGAATCCGAGGTGGCCCGCGACAGAAGCAAGACCCGGATGGCGAATGAGCAAGAAGTCCGTCTTGGCGCGCTTCAAAAGCTGCGGAAGCTGGAAGGCGCGGGTCTTACTTACGGTATAGTGCGGAATGTCGCCGTAAGTTTCTACAAGTTCCTTCAAGGTGTCCTGATGCTTTCCGGCACCATCATAAATGGGGTCATGGTGGAAAACGAGGGCTGCGTCGTGGCCAATCCCCAGTTCCGAAAGAACGCTGATAAGGCCGTGGGCATAAGCAGAACCCGTCATCACGATGCCGTTCTTGCCCTTGAAAAATTCGCGGAGTTCGGCGAGCTTCGGGGCAATGCGCTTATGTTCGCTTTCGATATATTCTTCGACTTCCTTTTCTTTGCCGACAACCTTTGCAATGGCACGGAGCCATTCGTCGGTACCCTTGATGCCGTAAGGCTGCGGGGCGTCAATTTGCGGAACACCGAAGGATTCTTCAAGTGCCGTAGCCATGTAGCCGCCCAACGTATCGCAGAAGGTAGCGGTCGCGACAGCTTCGGAAGCCTGGCGGATTTCTTCGAAGGATGCCGTATCCAGAAGGTAATTCACGCGCAGCCCAAGCGGAGCGAGCATTTCGGAGAAATAGTCCGAACCCCAGAGGGCAACGATGTTAATCAAGTCATTCTGCTTCTTGGTCGGGTGACGTTCCACAATCTGGCGAAGAACGCCATGGAAGGCAATGTCAAAGCCAGTAGACCAGTGCTTGGAGCGGAAACCTTCGCAATGCAGCGGAATGATAGGCACGCCGACTTCGGGTTCCATTTCTTCGGCAATGGAATCGATGTCTTCACCGATAATAGCGGTAGCGCAAGCCATGCCGATGAAAATGGCCTTGGGGTTGAAGCGTTCCTTCGCGTCACGAATCGTTTGGCGAAGCTTTTCAGAAGCGCCGAACACCATGTCCTGTTCTTTAAGGTTGGTGCTGATGTTCAACGTATTTTGCAAAGGCTTGCCGCGACGCTTAAGGCCCACATGCATAGAAAGGTTGAATTTGGAGTTTTCGCCACTGCAGCCAATCGGAGAATGGTCAATCAGGGCGCAGTCCGTCAAATTACCTACCTGGCACTGGATAATAGCGTTAGAGCACATGGTTTCTTGGTTGAGCGGGGACGCAAGCTCGCAAAGCTTACAGCCGCTACCCTTGCCTGCACAGCCACCATGCTTTTTCGCACTGCGTTCGTCATAGGCCGATTCCTTGATTAAATCGCTCGCCTTGCCGTCCCAGCCGATAATCGTACCCAGTCGATATTCGCGGTTTTCGACCGAGGTCATGTTCAGGTTAATATTGGTCGATGCCATAGGATTTATTTCTCCTAAATCTGGTAGTCTTTTTCCATCATGCCGTAGTCGATAAGGATCTGTTCCAGGCGATCCTGCGTCATCGGGGTCGGAACGGTGAACATTTCGTTTTCGTCGATGTTCTTGGCGAGTTCGCGGTAGACGTTTGCCTGGCTGGACTTGGGTTCAAATTCAATCACGGTCTTCTTGCGAATTTCGGCCTGCTGCACAATGTTGTTGCGCGGCACGTACTGAATCAACTGCGTGTTGAGTTCCTTGGTAAAGGCACGGAGCAAATCAAGTTCGTTGTCGACGTTACGGCTATTGCAAATGATACCGCCCAGGCGCACTTCGCCATGCTGGGCATACTTTGCGATACCCTTACAGATGTTGTTGGCTGCATAAAGGGCCATCATTTCGCCGGAAGCGACGATGTAGATTTCCTTGGCCTTGCCTTCACGAATCGGCATGGCGAAACCACCGCACACCACGTCGCCCAACACGTCGTAGAAAACGTAGTCAAGGTCTTCGGTGTAGGCACCGAGCTGTTCGAGCATGCTGATGGAAGTGATGATGCCGCGGCCAGCGCAGCCTACGCCCGGTTCCGGGCCACCGGATTCCACGCAGCGCACGCCCTTGAAGCCAACCTTTTCAAGGTCAGAAAGTTGAATTTCAGTCTTATTGTCACGAATGGTGTCAAGCACTGTCTTTTGATGAAGACCACCGAGCAAAAGGCGGGTAGAGTCTGCCTTGGGGTCGCATCCGACAACGAGAACATGCTTTCCTTGTTCTACAAGGCCTGCAGTCAGGTTCTGGGTCGTGGTGGATTTGCCGATGCCGCCCTTTCCGTAAATAGCGATTTGACGTAAACGTTTTGCCATAATTTTAAGTCTCCTTAGGTTGTTTGTTGCCTACAGAAACGCTAGGTGGCGAAATTTTAGAATTGTCTTTTTTGATATCCAATATCTTTCGGGGATGTTTTTTGAGAAAATTTCAAAAAAATCTCTCAGCCATAAATGCTCCCTATAGTCGGATTTGGCTCCAATCTATACCTAGCGAAAAAAAAGTTTTTTTTGTCTTTTTTGCCATCTGATTCGTCTTGGATTTTGCTATTCGGCTTTTTAAATTCTAACCCACTTGTTTCATAGAAAAAACTGATAAGCTGCGGAACGCTAGGTAAATGTTCAACAATTTTTCAGCAGAGACTATGGCAATAAATCAAGAAACTGTTTTTAGAGAACACCCATGCTTTGGTGCGTGCAAGAACAGAAAAGGGCGCATTCACTTGCCGGTTGCTCCGGGATGTAATATCGAATGCCGTTTTTGTGACCGCCGTATCAACGAAGATGCGCAGGTTCCCGGGAATACGAGCAAGGTTATCAAGCCTGAAGAAGCTTGCGGATACATCCGCAAGGCACTCGAATACGTACCGGAACTTACTACCGTGGGTATTGCGGGGCCGGGCGATACGTTGGCGACCCCTTTTGCGCTTGACACGTTCCGCCTTGTCAAGAAGGAATTCCCGAACCTCATCCGTTGCATGAGCACTAACGGGCTCTTGCTTAACGACCGGGCGGATGAAGTCATTGACGTTGGAATCGATACCCTTACCGTGACGGTAAACGCCGTGGATCCTGAAATCGAGGCGATGATCAACGCCAGGATTTTTTACCATGGCAAGACTTATACAGGTGTCGAAGCGGCCGAAATCCTTATCCACAACCAGCTGGAAGGCATCCGCAAGGTTGCCAAAAGCGGGACACTCGTGAAGGTAAATACCGTACTTTGCCCGGGTATCAATGACAAGCATATCGAAGACGTTGCGGCCACCGTTCGCGAAGCAGGCGCGATCATCTACAATATCATTCCGCTCATTCCGCAAAACGGATTCAAGGATTTGCCCGCCCCCAGTGCAAAGGCGCTTGCAATCGCTCAGGAAGAAGCGGGCGTATTTATTAACGTCTTCAAACATTGCTCCCACTGCCGTGCCGATGCCGTAGGCGTTCCCGGCGTTTATGATATCGGTGCGCAAATCTACATGGACCGTATCCGCGTAAAGGAGACCTTCTCTCATGGCTAAATATAAAGTCGCAGTTGCCACAAACGATGGCGTGAACGTCAATGTTCACTTTGGGCATGCTGCAGCATTCGATATTTATGAAGTCGATGATGCGAGCGGAAAATTTGAAAAGACCGAAGTTCGCGTAAAGCCGGAACATTGCGACGGAACATGCGGGGACGGCACTTGTGGCCAGCGCGACATGGAACATTTGTCGATGCTTACGGCGGCAAGGAATTTATCGGACCTGGATTACGTTCTTTGCTCGCAGATTGGCCCGCAGGCAATCCAGGCGCTCGCGCGCTTTAATGTCCGTGCGTTCGATATCGGGCTCCCGGTTGCTGACGCAATTGCTAAAATAAACTTATATCGCAACAAGATTGCGCAACGCTCTCTGAAAATAAGGGAAAAATATAGTCTAAAGCTATAGAAAGTCCTAAAAAAAATGTATTGGACGCTATTGCGGGAGGGTCCTATATTTGGGCCTGCTATGGATTATAAAAAAACTTTGACTTTACAGCAGTTGCGTTATGCCGTCGGGATTGCCAATACAGGCTCTTTCAGTAAAGCGGCTGAAGTCCTGTTCATATCGCAGCCGTCGCTGACAACGGCGGTGCATGATCTTGAAAAGCAAATAGGCATTACCATTTTCAACCGAACGAATCGCGGCGTAACACTTACGCCCGAAGGCGAGGAATTTGTTGCGCGCGCCAATGAGCTGCTGAACCATTTCAAATCAATGGTGAACCGCTACGACAAAGATGAACGGAAAAAGAAACGATTTGCCGTATCGACGCAGCATTATTCCTTCGCTGTGAAATCTTTTGTGAACATGGTCAAGAAATTCAATATCGACGATTACGATTTTGCACTTCGCGAAACAAAGACAAAAGAAGTTATCGATGATGTTGCAAGCCTACGTAGCGAAATTGGAATTATTTACTTGAGCGAATTTAACCGCAAGTATATTTCGCATTTGCTCAAGGAGCATGACCTCGTTTTTCAGAAGTTGATTGTCTGCAACGCTTATGCCTATATGTGGAAAAATAATCCCCTGGCATCCAAGCTGTATGTCACTCTTGAAGACCTTTCGCAGTACCCGTGCCTTTCGTTTGAACAGGGCGAAAGCGGAAATTACTACTTCGCCGAAGAAATATTGAGTACAAATGAATATCACAAGACAATCAAGGCGAACGACCGTGCCACCATGCTGAATTTTATGGTGGGGCTCAACGGCTACACGCTTTGTTCTGGAATCATCAGCGAAGAAATAAATGGTTCCGACTATGTTGCCGTCCCCTTCAAGGATGATAACGGTGAAAACGACCGTAATATGGAAATCGGTTACATTGTCAAGAAAAACTTCATGTTGAGTACCATTTGCCGCATCTATATCCGCGAAATGGAAGAATACTTGAAGGCTTATACGACAGAACGTGGAATTTTGTCGTAAAGGGGATATTCGTGCCCAAAGCAGCGTCTAGTTTGGCGGATATGACGGATGCAGATATGGCTATGAGTGATATATAAATTTTTCCTATATCTGGCAAATGGAAAATAGTATAACTAAATAGCATGAATTTGGTTGACGCAGATATAGATTGTGTCTATATTTTTCCTACCAAATCAATAGGGAATTAAAAAATGATTCGAGTTTTTTTGAACATGTGTTGTTCTTGTCGATGTCGGGCGGGCGACTAGTTTTTAAGATATTCTATCAAACTGGTTTCCGCTCGGTTCTTCCGCAGCGGATTTTTTTATTCAAACTTTCATTAATGCTCGGCGCGGCAACACAAGGCGCCAAAGGATTTCAGAATGTCAACTTCCAAGTATATTGAAACGAAACTCATTCACGGCGGCATCGATGGCGACAAGGTTACCGGAGCCGTCAACGTGCCCATCTACCAGACTTCTACCTACAAGCAGGCGGGTCTCGGCGAAAATACCGGTTGGGAATATTCCCGCACGGGCAACCCCACGCGCGCAGCGCTCGAGGCGTTGATTGCAGACCTCGAAGGCGGCGTTGCGGGCTTTGCTTTCGGTAGCGGCATGGCGGCCACCTCCACGGTGCTTTCGCTGTTTAAGCAGGGTGACCGCATTATTATCTCGAGCAATGTCTATGGCGGAACCTTCCGCGTTCTAGACAAAGTATTCAAGAACCTCGGCATTGCCTATTCTATCGAAGATACCACCGACTTGGCGACGCTCGATACCAAGGTGACGCCCGACGTGAAGGCGTTCTTTATCGAAAGCCCGGCGAACCCGCTCCTGACCGTGACGGACTTGGCTGGAGTTGCCGCGATTGCGAAGAAGCACGGAATTTTGACCATTGTCGATAACACCTTCATGACTCCTTATTTGCAGCGTCCGCTGGAACTCGGCGCCGACATCGTGGTGCATTCTGCGACCAAGTACTTGGGCGGTCATAGCGATGTGGTGGCTGGCCTTGCAGTGACCAACAATAAAGAAATTGCAGAAAAGCTCGCATTCAATCAGAATGCCGTGGGTGCGGTGCTCGGCCCCTTCGATTCGTTCCTCCTGATTCGCGGTATCAAGACGCTTGGCGTGCGCCTCGATCGCCATACCGAAAATGCGGAACGCATTGCCCGCTACCTGGAACAGCACGAAGCCGTAAAGCATGTTTACTATCCGGGACTCCCGACCGCTCAGGGTTACGAAATCAACAAGAAACAGGCCAAGAACGGTGGCGCCATGATTTCGTTTGAGCTTTATGAGAATTATGACATCAAGAAATTCTTCAAGGCTTTGCAGCTGATTTCGCTCGCCGAAAGCTTGGGCGGTGTTGAAAGCCTCGTATGCCATCCGGCTACCATGACCCACGCCTCTATTCCGAAGGAAATTCGTGAGAAGGTGGGCATTACCGACGGGCTTATTCGTTTGTCTGTAGGTATCGAAAAAGTCGATGACATCATCTTGGATTTGAACGCCGGCATCAACGCCGCAAAGGAAGCGTAATATGCATTACTACGAATCAATGCAATCTTTAATCGGGAAGACTCC
>CACXXH010000048.1 GCA_902771595.1 Fibrobacter succinogenes
CGGCTTCAGGATCACAGCGGCGATGGCGTTCTTGCGGCGGCCCGTGCCACGGTAGATCTTCTTGTTCTTTGCGGTAGCGATAGAGGTATCCTCCGTTCTAAAGATTAGAAGTCAACGACTTCGGGGTTCTGCGCAGCGTGCGGATGTTCGGCGCCGGCATAGATTTTGAGTTTCTTAACCATCTTGTGGCCAAGAGCGCTGTGAGGGAGCATACCCCAGATAGCAGCGGTCAGCGGGGCGGTCGGGTCCTTCGCCATGAGGTCGGCGAAATTGATCCAGCGTTCGCCGGCGATGTGACCGGTGTGGTGGAAGTATTCCTTGTTCAGGTTCTTGTTGCCGGTAACGGCAACCTTGCCGGCGTTGATGACAACAACGAAGTCACCAGTGTCGACGTTCGGGGAATAGATGGCCTTGTGCTTGCCCATGAGGAGGCGAGCAACTTCGCTTGCAACGCGTCCCATCGGCTTGTCGGCGGCATCCACAAGCTTCCACTTGCGGGTGACGGACTTCGGGTTTACCGTAATGGTCTTCATGTAAATCCTCTAGGTGAATTAGATTCCAGGGCATCGGCGCCCTAGGAAAAGCGAAACAAATATAGATGGTTTTCGCGAGGGCGACAAGGTGGAAAAATCACTTTTTTGCAAAAAAGTCCGAAAAATATTGGATTTTTACTCTATCAATTATATTAATTGGTAGAATTATATAAGTAATTTTGCTCATTACACGTCAGTCAATAGATTTTTTTATTGAAAAGTTCGCGAGCCAAAAAAAACTACCTCATATCTTGTAAATACAATATTTTCGGCAACCGTCATTTCCCCAGCAACCCCATTTACCCATGCATTCATTCTATACGAACGACCACCTAAATTATAAAGTTTCAACAAATAGCGCTTGCCTGGCACGAAATCAAATGCGTTCTCTGAATACCACCCCATTAACGGAATTGTTTCACCTTCAAACACCATAAATCCCGTCAGCGGAGCTCCATCTTCTGCAGCAAGCCCCACTTTAACCTTCATGGGAACCCAATCGTTAGGGAAGCCAACAATTTCCACCCACAAATCACCTTCCGCCACAACACGAATAGACTCGTCAACCCTCAACAACAAAGGCTTTGCCGGTTCACATCCATTATCAACAGGACATTGCGGAGTCCATTTGTTAACAGGATTCGCAGCCATCGTTCCCACAAAGCGAAGATTATCAATCCAAACAGAATCAGCCGAATTCAAAACAATTTGGAAACGAATATCCGAATGAGGCTCGGAAAGCAATTCCAAAGCCTGTGCAGGCACATCAAATTCATAGGATTTCCAATTTCCAAAATACGGCTGGATAGTCTGTTGCGAACCTATTTGGATACGTTTGTTGGAGGACGGCACTGACATCCACAGTTCAACATTCCCAATCCAATACACATTTTGCGTATGGAGCGGGACAAAAATATCTAAACTCATTTTTTCACCAATCAATTCAAAGTCCGCTGAAGAAACATTGCGACTCTCAATCGTTTTCCAACCAGCAGAAGTCATCAAACTTTTCATGCCTTCACTTTTTCTTTTTGAATCTAAAGAAGTTTCTGTCTCCAAAGAATGCCAATCACCATCCGTTTCAAAACGACCAATAGCAAATTCAGCGTAGCTCTTTTCAAGCTTCTTTTTTTTATGTATTTTTCTTTTATGCGGATTCTTTTCTTCACAATTCTCGTGTTTTCCATTTCAATTTTGGCACAAACATCGCCAAACCCAAACGAACGGTGCGATGCCATTCCAATGTGCCTACAAATTTCAACGGCATTGGGTATGCAAGTCTTTTCTATAAATACAAAATATGAAAGTACAGAAGAAAAGTATCCAGACCCAGCAACGAGACCTTCCTTAGAGCACACCATCAACATTTCGGGAATCATCGACAGCGTGTGGGATAATGACGCCTGCGTTTTTGAGCAACAGCAGAAAGAAAACTGTTCATTCAAGGTGCTCTATAAAGGAAAAAATTCCGCTGATATCTCCAACAACCAGCCCATTATGTTTACGAAACGCATTTCGTTGAAGCACTTTAAAACAATGCCCGACGGAAGCCCCAATATGAGCACAGTGATTGATTCTAATTATATCTATGTTCCCCAAAACATCGATATAAGTATATCTGATTCTGTTTATATAGAAGGATACTCCGCTATCGTCAACAATTATTGCAACAACACCTGCTCCTATACCCCCATAGCTATAGTCGTCGCTAATTACACGGTTTTTCCAACAATAACTTCTATAAAGAAAAAAACACAATCCTCAATTCCGTCAAGGCAAAAACGTAACCGCGACGCTATCGGCAAAAAACAAAAAAACAAGCGCAACACCGCCCTAAAAATAATCTACTAAATCGGTGCCCCCCCCCGTCCCCGTTCCGAGGATTATATCCACTAAGCAGCAAAGCTACAAGTGGCTATTAAGAACAAGTCCAGGGCAGGTTCAACAGGGCCGGAATGACATTGCGGGAGGGTTATGCGCGGGGTTTTGGGGGACGGTTCTTGCGCATGAACGCGAGGGCCTTGCTGCGGCGGCGGGCCGTTTCTTGCAGGTTCACGGACTCGTCGTACTCGTCCACGATTTCGCGGCCGAGGATTTCTTCGAGCACGTCCTCGAGGCTCACGATGCCCGCGATGGCCCCGAACTCGTCGACCACGCCCACCATGTGCCCGCGCTGCTTGAGGAAGCGGAGCAGAAGCTTGTCGAGCATGACGCTGTCGGGAATGAGCTGCAGGGGGCGCATGAGCTGCCGGAGCTTCACGTCGCGGTGGCCTTCGGCGAGCTGGTTGTAGGCGTCGCGCCGGAGGACGATTCCAATCCAGCGGTCCTTATTGTCGCCATAAAGCGGGATGCGGGAGAAAGGCCAGTTGCCGCGCTCGTCGAGCGTCTCGCCGATGGTCTTGTCGGCGGGGAGGCTGAACACCACCTGGAACGGGGTCATCACCTTGCGCGCGGCGACGGACTTGAGTGCGAGAATGTTCTTGATAACGGATGCCTGCTGGCGGTCGATGACGTCTTCGCGGAGCCCGAGGCTCACGAGGCTGTTGATGTCCTCGATGCTCACTTCCTTCTTGTCTTCGTCTTCGTGCGTCCAGTGCTTGGTAAGCGTGAGGCAAAGCCAGATAAGGCCTGTCCAGCTGAGAATCTTGGTGATGTAGAAGAAGGGAACGGCGACCAGCGGGGCAAACGTTTTCGCCTGCTTCACGCCGAGCGTCTTCGGAGTAATTTCACCGAAGAGGAGGATCAGAATCGTGAGGATAATCGGGAGCGCCATCGCGCCCGTCGAGGAGAGGCGTTTCACCGCAAGCGCGGTCGCAAGCGATGCGCCGACGGTATTTGCCACCGTGTTCACGATGAGTACCGAGGCGATGTAGCGGTCGATATTTTCCTTAACGTGCGTAAGGTACTTCGCCGTAAACTTCTTGTTCTTCTGTAGGAACTCCACCGTTGCGGGCGGCACGCTGTAGAACGACGCCTCCGTCACGGAGCAGAACGCCGAGAAGAAAAGGCAGCACAGAACAGTAAGGACGATGGCTAGCATGTCAGGGCTCCACGTTCCAGAGGGACGGTTCTATGGCCCAGAAGCGCACCTGCCCGATATCGCCGAAGTATTCCGCCAGCGCGCGGACAGAGGGGTGCGAGAGCAGCCTGGAATCGCCCGTATTCAGAGAAAAGAGTTCGATATCGCGGCCTTCGCCAATCTTCGCGAGCAGGCGTGCTTCCTTGATGGCGAGGTCGATGCCGCCCAAGCCCTGCACGAGCCCGTAGCCGAGCGCCTTCTGCCCCACGAACACGCGACCGCCGCCGTATGCGGAATCCACGGTTTCCTTCGCGATTCCGGTCTGCGCCGCGACAATCCCGACAAAACGGTCATAGAATTCATCCATGTACTGCTGGAGCGCCGCCTTCTCGGAATCGTCCCACGGGCGGGTTATGGTTTCGGCATCGGCATGCTCGTGACTCTTAACCGGCTCGGGGCGAATGCCCAGGTTGCTCAACAGGCCCGACGCATCCACCTTGCCGCCGAAGATGCCGATGCTACCCACGATGGAATGCGGCTCGGCGACAATCTTGTCGGCAGCGCAGGCGATGTAGTAGGCACCCGACGCACCCACGCTCCCGATACTCGCGACCACGGGAATACCGCGCTCGCGCACGGCCTTCAGAGCGCCCCAAATCTTGTCAGACGCGATGGCACTGCCGCCCGGCGAAGAAATGCGCAAGACAATCGCCTCGACATTGCGCGGGAGCCTCCGGAGCGATTCGGACACGTCACGTTCCATCCCAGAATCAATCGTGCCGCTGATATTGAGGAGCGCTATGCGTGAACGCTTGCGCCAGCTCTCGGAAAAGACCTTCTTGTCGGTCGGATACCAGTCGACATACCGCGCCTGCGGGGCATCCACGTCGAAGAACGTCTTGAGCGCATAGGCCGGGACTTGGTCGATGTAGAGGAGCGTATCCACGAGTTTCGACTTCACGGCAGCCGAAGCGGTCACCACGGGTTCCTTCGCGAGAGAATCCAGCTGACGCATCCTCTCGTAGGCGTTGCCGCCGCCACGCAGCGCGATTCGCGACGAGAGCGCCTGCCACAAATCCTTGTACAGGGTTTCCCTGTTTTCGCGGGCCTCGGCCGACATGGAATCGGCGACATAGGGTTCCACCGCAGACTTGTATGTGCCATGCCTCAGGAATTCCACCTTCACGCCGATCTTCTCGAAGAATCCCTTGTAGTAAAGCGAAGTTCCGCCCAGGCCGCGCCATGCAAAATGAGCCGAAGGTTCAGCCACGATGCGGTCCACCGACGATGCGGCAAGAAGCACCGCCGGGCGAATATCGTCCATGTAGGCGACCACCTTCGAGCCGCGAGCCTTTATCAGGTTTACCAGGCGGTCGATTTCGCTGGAAACACCCACGTCGCCTCGGTAGCCCGAGAAGTCAAGAATGACAAGCCCGGCCGCGGGGTCGCGCAGCAGGTGTTCGAACAAATTGCGCACTTCGGCGATGCCAATCTTTTTAGGCCCGATAAACGGCAGGCCTTCGGCCACCTCGGCGACTTCCGTATTCAGGGGCACGCGCACTATACGCGCGAACCGGGACGCATCGGGATTGCGGGCGGAATGGTACCCCCACACCCCGCGCTTCGGGAGGTAATCGTCGAAGAAAGTAAGTGCGAAATCGTTGTACCCGCCGATGGTCGTGGATACCGTAAGCCTCCATTCGTCATCGCCGTAGAGGGGCATCTGCAAACCGAAACGGAACCCGTAGAGGCCCAGTTCCAGGAGGAGCCTGTGGTTCTCGAAATCTTCCCAGTCGTAGCTGACCGAGAAGCGCTTCCCGATGCGCAGTGTCGCACCGAAACTATGGATGCGCTCCTGTGACTGGGGGCCCAAATAGAGCAAGTTTTCGCACGTATAGCCGAGCGAGAAGAACGTGGTCGGGCGCACGATAAAACCCTGGTCGAGCACCCATTCCGTACCCTGGAAATCGGCACTGCGGAAGGCCATGGCGCGCGTACCGGAAAACAGCAGGCGCGAAAACATCGGGAACGAATACGTGAGGTTCCAGCGGGACTCGTCGAAATGGTCACCGTCGGTGCGGTAATCGAACCCGACACCTATGCGGTCGAGGTTTACACCGGCGCGGAAAGCGGAGATGCCGTCATCGTACTGGTAGCCAAGCAGCGCCCCCTTCGAATCGAACGCGGAAAGGCCCGCGGGGTTGCCGAAAATGCCATGCCCGTAATCGAGGGACACAAAGCCCGATTCGCCCGGAATATAGGCGAAAGACGCACAAACAGCCGCAAAGAGAATAGCAAACAACTTTTTCATTACAAATATTTTAGCAATTTTTTCTAATTTATGGTGGAGTGTTTAGAACATTGAGGATTATCTAATGGCTTCGTCATCGAAAAAAGAAGAAACCGATCTTTTGGACCTTCTGAAAGACATCGCCAAGAATTGGCAGATAGTGCTTCCATGCCTGATTCTTGCCGGTATCATCGGCGTATTCATCGCCATGTGGATTAGACCTGTCTACAAGGTTGATGCGCTGCTGCAAATCGAATCGAAAAACGGCAAGAACGTCGGGATGATGGCCGGCCTCGGAAACCTCTTTTCGACGACAAGCCCTGCCGAAACGGAAATCGAGCTCATCATGAGCCGCCAGATTATCGGTGAAGCCGTCGAAAAGATGCACCTGCAGTACGTGGCGACACCTATAAGCAAAATAAACAGGATCCTGCACCGGGAAGGCCGCATGGAATTGAGCGCCTTCGAAGTACCCTGGGGCAAACTTCCCCCCGACGAAGATACCGGCCCCTGGCATGCAGTCGTCATCGACAGCACCAATTACTACTTGCTGGATCACCACAAGAAAAAAGTCCTGACGTGTACCGTAAGCCAGACTTGCAAGGCGCCCTACGCCGGCGACACCGTCACGATCAACGTATTCTACATGAACGCCGAGCCCAAGCAGAAGTTCAAGCTCCTGAAAATGGAAAGGCTCGACGCCATCGCCTTGTTCAAGAGCAAGTTCAAGGTGAAGGAACGCGGGAAAAAGACCGGCATCCTGGAATTCAGCTACCAGGACATCTACCCGGACCGCGCGACGAAAATCCTGAACGAAATCGCGACGACCTACCTGCGCCAGAACGTGGAACAGCGCAACGCCGAAGCCCAGAAGACGCTCGAGTTCTTGGAAAAGCAGCTGCCCGACGTGAAAGCCCAGATGGACAGCTCGCTCCTGAAGTACAACACCTACAGAAACCGCGTCGGCTCCATCGACATCAATGCGGAAACGCGCCTCGTACTTGAAAAGCGCACCAAGCTGCAGCAGAACCTGCTTGAACTGCAGCAGAAGAAGCAGAGCGCCATCCGCCTGTTCCAACCGGAACACCCGACCATCAAGACCCTTGAGGAACAGGAAAATGCGCTCAAGCGCGAACTCGCCAGCAACTACAACGAGACGAAGAAGCTTCCCTCCACGCAGCAGGAAGTCCTGAAGCTCACGAACGAAGTGGACATGAGCAAGATCATGTACACCACGATGCTCAACAACATCCAGCAGTTGAAGCTCGTGTCCGCGGGTGAAGTCGGCTCGGTACGCATCATCGACTTTGCGGAACAGGTTTCTACACCGTCCAAGCCCAAGAAGCCCCTTATCATATGCGCGGCCATCTTTATCGGGCTCCTGGTTGGAATCGCGCTCGTATCCATCAAGAGCAAGCTGAGCAGCGGTGTCCGTGACGCGAACTTCATCGAACGCGAAACGGGATTCAGCGTCTACGCGAAGGTTCCGAAGGGCAACCCGAAGGGAACCAAGGGAACGCGCCCGCTCGCCGTGGTCGAACCCGACGACGTGGCCGTGGAATCGCTCCGCGCCCTCCGCAGTTCTCTCGAATTCAGCATGGAAGAAGGCCAGCGCAGGATTATCGGCGTAAGCGGACTTATCCCCGGCGTGGGCAAGAGCTTCATATCGGTAAACCTTGCCGCCCTGTGCGCAGGCCTCGGCAAGAAGGTTCTCCTTATCGACGCCGACCTCCGCAAGGGCCGTCTGCACAAGGAATTCGGCATCAAGCGCGGAAAGGGTCTTTCGCAGGTCCTGCTGCACAGCGCCACCCTTGACGAAGTCATCTGCAATACCGAAGTCGAAAACCTCGACATCATCCCGTGCGGAAACGTTCCGAGCAACCCTTCCGAACTGCTCGGTTCCAAGCACTACACGAGCACCATCGACGAACTGGAAAAGAAATACGACCTCATCATCGTCGACACCCCGCCCATCATGCTCGTAACCGACGCCGCTCTCGCCTGCCGCGTTGCATCGCAGATTGTCATGGTCATCGAATACAACAAGCACAGTATCGATGCCATCAAGGACGGCATGAAGCAGTTGCTCAAGGGCAACAACGATGTTCACGCCAGCTTCGTTATCAACAAATACGAACATGGACATAGCGACGGATACGGCTACAAGTACGGGAAATATTAATTGCCCACCAAACGAACCATAATCGCGTCGCTTTTCTGGAAATACTGCGAACGGCTGGGAACCCAGCTGACGCAGTTCGTCGTATCCATCGTTCTCGCGCGAATCCTTGCCCCGGATGATTTTGGCGTGGTCGCCCTCGCCATGATATTCATCGCCATCGCAAACATATTCGTCCAGAGCGGGCTCAACACGGCCCTCATCCAAAAGAAAGAAACGGACTTCCTGGATTTTTCTTCCGTATTTTGGGCAAGTCTCGGCGTATCGTTTATCGCCTATGCCGTGTTCTACGCGGCAGCTCCGTACATCGCCGACTTTTACGGGAAAGAAGCGCTTTCGCCGGTAATCCGCGTGCTCGCCCTCTCCATCCCCATCGGCGTCCCATACTCCATTCAGTACGCCTACGTCGTCAAGAACATGATGTTCCGGAGCCTGTTCTACCGGAGCCTCGGAGCGATGGTTCCTTCGGGAATCGCGGGCATCGTGGCCGCTCTGCAAGGGGCCGGCGTTTGGGCGATTGTCATCCAGCAGCTTTCCATCAGCGTCCTGAACATCTTCATCATGTGGTTCCTTGTTCCGTGGCGCCCCGATCTGAAGTTTTCATTCCAGCGGCTCAAGGCATTGTTCCGTTTCGGCTGGAAGCTCCTCTGTTCTTCGCTCCTGGATACGCTCTATTCGAACCTTCGCGGGCTCATCATAGGCAAGGTTTTCTCGCCGGCTGACCTCGCCTACTACAACCGCGGCGACCACTTCCCGAATCTGGTCGTGAACAACATCGACAATTCCATCCAGTCTGTAATGCTTCCATCCCTTTCGGCATATCAGGACGACCGTCCCATGATGAAAAAACTCATGCGGAGATCCATCGTCACGAGTTCCTTCCTGATTATCCCGATGATGGCGGGGCTCGCCATGCTGGCAAAGCCTCTGATCATATTCCTGTTGGGCGAGAAATGGCTCCCCTGCGTTCCGTTCGTGCAAATTTACTGCTTCATTTACGCATTCAGGCCCATCCATACGTCGAACCTTTCCGCAATCAACGCGATGGGCCGGAGTGATATTTTCCTCAAGCTGGAAATCATCAAAAAGATTGTCGGGCTCGTTTGCCTGTTCGGAGGCCTCGCCATTTTCAGGTCTCCCCTCGGCATCGCCTACGGCGCCGTCCTTTCCACGATTTCGTGCATTTTCATCAACGCCCATCCCAACAAGAAAATGCTGGGATACGGCTATTTTGAGCAGCTAAAGGACATCATGCCTTCCTTCGCCCTTTCGGCCTTTATGGCGGCATGCCTCTACCTGTTCAGCCTCATCGACCTTCACATTTATCTATCCGCGGCAATACAGATTGTATTGGGAATCGTGCTGTACTTCAGTATGGCGAAATTACTACATTTCGAATGTCTGGACTACCTGATAGAGACAATAAAAGGATTTCGTCATGGAAGATAAACTGATTACCGTCACTTCGCCGCTTCTCCCATCCCTTGACGATTTCATCCCGATGCTCAAGGACATCTGGGACCGCAAATGGCTCACGAACAACGGTCACTACCACAAGGAACTTGAAAAGGCCTTGGCGGAGTATCTCGGAGTCAAGTACATCAGCTTGTTCACGAACGGCACGCTGCCGCTCATCACGGCCCTGCAGGCCATGCGAATCACCGGCGAAGTGATTACCACCCCGTACAGTTTTGTCGCGACGACGCATTCCATCTGGTGGAACGGCCTCAAGCCCGTCTTTGTCGATGTCGACGAAAAGACCGGCAATATCGATCCTGAAAAAATTGAGGCGGCGATTACCCCGCACACCACGGCCATCATGCCGGTGCACGTGTACGGCACGCCCTGCAACACCAAGCGTATCCAGGAAATCGCCGACGTGTACGGCCTCAAGGTCATTTACGATGCGGCCCACGCATTCGGCGTCAAGGTAAATGGTGAATCCATCCTCAACGCGGGCGACATGAGCACGCTCAGCTTCCACGCGACCAAGGTGTACAACACCGTGGAAGGCGGAGCCCTCGTCTGCCACGACGAAGCCACCAAGAAGCGCATCGACTACCTGAAGAATTTCGGCTTTGCCGGCGAAACGACCGTCGTCGCTCCCGGTATCAACAGCAAGATGGACGAAATCCGCGCCGCCTACGGGTTATTGAACCTGAAACAGGTGGACGACGCCATTGCAAGGCGCAAGGCGACCGCAGAACGCTACAGGGCGGCCCTCAAGAATGTCGCCGGCATCCGCATGCTCGAAGACGTCGAGGGAGTGCACCACAACTACGCCTATTTCCCGATTTTCATCAGCGAAGAATACGGTCTGAGCCGTGATGCCCTCTACGAGAAGCTGAAGGAACACAACGTGTACGGACGCCGTTACTTCTACCCGCTCATCAGCACGTTCAGCGCCTACAAGGGGCTCGAATCAGCAAGGCCCGAAAACCTGCCCGTCGCCCACAAGCTCGCCGACCAGGTCCTTTGCCTGCCCATGTTTGCCGGGCTCGACAACGAAAGCATCGACAGGATTATCGATATCGTAATCCACAAGAAGTAATACGGACTTACACCCATGGCGAACAAAAAGAACATTCTCGTTTTTCCGTGCGGTTCCGAAATCGCCCTGGAAGTCTATAGGTCCGTCAAGAATTCAACGCATTTCAACCTGATCGGAGCCAGTTCCGTAGACGACCACGGGAAATTCGTATTCGAGAACTACATAGGCGGCCTCCCCTTCATCACGGCGCCGGAATTCATTCCCGCCATCAAGAAGGTGGTCGCGGACAACGCGATTGATGCGATTTACCCGGCCATGGATGCCGTCATCGAAATCCTGAAGAAGAACGAAAACGAAATCGGCTGCAAGGTGATTGCGTCCGACGTGGAAACTACGCAGATTTGCCTTTCCAAGACCAAGACGTACAAGGCCCTGGGCGGCACTGTCAAAATTCCCAAAGTCCTTTCCGCATACAAGCTCCTGCAGGTTGGCGACAGCGCCTTCCCCATATTCGCGAAGCCCGACATCGGCTACGGTAGCCGCGGCGCAAAGAAAATCACGAGCGTCGAAGACCTCAAGGCGCACATGGATCAGTACCCGTCGTGCATCCTTTCGGAATTCTTGCCGGGCAAGGAATACACGGTAGACTGCTTTACCGCAAGCGATGGCGAACTGCTTTTTGCCGCGGCGCGCGAACGCAGCCGCATCATGAACGGCATCAGCGTCAACACGAAACCCGTCAAGGAAAACGCCGAGGAATTCGAGGACTTCGCCAAGAAAATCAACGGCGCCATCAAGTTCAGGGGCGCATGGTTCTATCAGGTCAAGCGCAATGTCGACGGCGAGCTCACGCTCCTCGAAGTCGCGAGCCGTTTCGGCGGTTCTTCGTCCCTTTTCCGCGCGCAGGGCATCAACTTCGCGCTGATGTCGCTGTTCGACGCCTTCGGAATTCCCGTATCCATTCTCCGCAACGACTACGACGTGGAAATGGACCGCGCGCTCGACAACAAGTATAAGCTCAGCCTGAAATACGGCGAAGTCTTTGTCGATTTCGACGACTGCGTCTACCTGGAAAAGCAGTTCGTGAACGACGCCCTGATGGCCTTCCTGTACCGCTGCGTCAACAACGGCATCAAGGTCACGCTCCTTTCCCGTCACGACGACGAGAAGCTCGGCAAGCTCGACGACCTGCTGGACAAGCTGCGCATCCGCCAGGTATTCGACCGTATTATTCATCTGGACCCGAGCCAGAAAAAGATTGACTTTATCGACAACACCGATTCGATATTCATCGACGATTCCTTCGCCGAACGCAAGGCCATCGCCGATAAGTTCCATATCCCGGTTTTCAGCCTGGACATGGTGGAGGCCCTATAATGGAAATGCCCTTTGACATCCAGCGCGTACAGGATCGTCTTTTGACAATGGCGAAGACCATCGCCACCATCCTCGAAAAGAACGACATCCCCTACGAAATCGCATTCGGAACGCTTCTCGGGGCCGTACGCCACGGCGGGTTCATTCCCTGGGACGACGACTTCGACTTCTTCCTGTTCGACGACACCTACGAGAAGGCCATGGATATCCTTTCGAAGGAACTCCCCGCCGACATGTTCCTCGAAAACGAAAAGACCGAGCCGAACTTTTTCCATGCATGGTCCCGCGTAAAGGACACGGGCACCGAATGCACGTACGAACATTACCCGCAAGACGAAATCTATTCGCATCACGGGCTCTGTGTCGACCTGTTCCGAATCAAGAAAATCAACGCGCGTGATTTCGCCCAGTTCCGCTACGAGCATGCGGTCGCCTATATCGATCGCCGGAAAAAACTCGGGCTCATCTCCCCGGAAGAATACGAGAAGCGCAAGGCTTCTTTCGATGCACGCAAGCCTACTGAAGTCATCAACGAAGACCGCGAACTGCTCGCCTACCCGTTCGATATCGGCATGCAGTATCCCGAAGACGTATTCCCGCTCAAGCGCTACAGGATTGGCGACTACGATTTCTGGGGCCCAATCAACCCTGACCGCATCCTCACCATGCGCTACGGCAAATACATGGAATTGCCTCCGGTAGAAGCGAGAATTCCCCATTTCGGCAGTGTCACGTTTATCGAAAAGGAATAATGCAATGAAACGCGTTATTACGTACGGAACTTTCGACCTCCTCCATTATGGTCACATCAACCTGCTCCGCCGCGCAAAGGCCCTGGGCGACTACCTGATCGTAGCCCTTTCGACCGACGAATTCAACTGGAACGCCAAGCAGAAGAAATGCTACTTCAGTTACGAGAAGCGCAAGCAGTTGCTGGAAGCCATCCGCTACGTAGACCTGGTCATCCCCGAAGAAAACTGGGAGCAGAAAAAGACCGACGTGAAGGAATACCACATCGACACGTTCGTAATGGGCGACGACTGGAAAGGCAAATTCGATTTTCTAAAAGAACAATGCGAAGTCGTTTATCTGGAACGTACTCCGGAAATCAGCACGACGCAAATCAAAAAAGACTTGGAGAATAAATAACCATGGGTGTAAAAAATATTGTCATCAAGTGCATGGGTCCTCTTTATCCGCTTCTTTTCAAGACCAGAATCAAGAACAGAAAACTGGAAAAGGAAATTCAGAACCTCACGTTCCAGGTCAACTACCTGAAGCACCACAGCGACATCAGACAGTTGAAGCCTGCCACCGGAGTTCTCCGTGAATTTCAGTTGGCTGAAATCGAATACGCGCGATACATCCTGGGACTGCTCAAGCCCTACGACATCGAGATGTACCTGGATGGCGGCGCCCTGCTCGGAGCAAAGCGTCACAACGGGTTCATTCCCTGGGATGACGACATCGACATCACCATGGCCCGAGCCGACTACAACAAACTGATTCAGGTCCTGAAGACCGACCCCAACTTTGTGTGGATTGACTCTTCCCAAAAGACGGGTTACTTCTCCGAATATTTCGACAAGCTGATTCGCGCCAACGCCAACAAAAACATCGGCGTCATGACGCCCCATTGCTTGCACATTTTCAACGGCACCTGCCTGAGAGACGCAAAAAATGTCGAGTTCTTCCCGAACGACTTCTTGAAGGAAGACGTGACCGAAGAACAGTACCTCGCATTCAGAGACAAGGTCATCGCCTTCATCCGCGAGCCGCATTCCTGGAAGGAAATCTTCGACTTCTACGAAACTAACTGGAAGGAAAGCGGCATCTACTCTCTGGAACCGACCTCCCGAATTGTCCCGGGGCTCGGCAGCTGGGACCTGACGCAATATGGTTACCATGGATTCAGGCATTACGATGACGTGTACCCGCTGACGACCATCATGTTCGAGACTCTGGAATTCCCCTGCCCGAACAAGGCCGAAGAACTCCTGAACAGGTTGTACAGCAACAGCTGGCGCGACTATCCCAAGGATATCGGCATCCCGCACACCCTGCTGGACAAGAACACCTACTTCAAGATGATTGGTGAACCCCTGATCGACTACAGCGAATTCTAGACCATGACCGAGCCCGAAAGAATTGTCGCGGAGGGCATCGTCCCGCCGAATTTTCTGGACGAAGAAATTCAATGCGAATTCCTCGTCGATCCCCACCGGAAAAAAATCTGGGCCGTCGAACTGGAACTGATGCTGGAAATCGACAGGGTCTGCAAGAAGCACAACCTGCGTTATTTCCTCATGTGCGGAACGCTGCTCGGCGCCATCCGCCACAAGGGTTTTATCCCGTGGGATGATGACGCCGACCTCGCCATGCCGCGCGAGGACTACGAGAAGTTCATCCGCCTCGGCGACGAATTCAAGCACCCCATCTTTTTGCAGACTCCGTACACGGACAGCGATTACGCCGCCTCGTTTGCGCGCGTCCGCAACGCGAACACGAGCGCCATCAGCCCCATCATCAAGTACCAGAAGATGAACCAGGGGCTCTTCGTCGACATCTTCCCGCTGGACAATCTCGTGGAAGAAGGCGCCCAGGAACGCTATGAACAGATAAACCGGCTCAACATCGAGAACGGGACGTTCATGCGCCTGACCAATCCGGAACTGAACGAAAAGAACCGTCAGCGCGTCGCCGCGTACAACCGCGACCACATGAAGGATTTCGAAGAAATCCAGCGCATCGCCACGATCTACAACGACCGCAAGACCGAAAAAATCGCCATCATGCTCTTCACCGCCGAACCGCTGGAAATCAACACCTGGAACGCGGTGGATTTCGAGAGCTCTGTCGAGGCCGAATTCGCCGGACATATGTTTCCCATTCCGTCCGGGTACAAGAACATCCTTACGCAGGCCTACGGTGACTACATGGCATTCCCGCCTGTAGAAGACCGCGGCAAGCATCACGGGCACTACATCCTGGAACCGGATATCCCGTACAAGGAATTCCTAGAAAACGGCTGCAAGGCTTAATACAAAAAGGGTTCGCTACTACCGCAGCGAACCCAAATTTTTTAGCACCGCCAGATTTTACTTCTTGGGAGCGAACGGCTCAATGATGTTCTTGATGATAAAGTCGGCCGTCTTCTCGATATCTTCGAACGCGACGCGCTTCGGCAAGTCGACGTTGAAGGCCTTCTTCACCTTCGCCACGAGTTCGTCGGTATAGACGAGCGTGCCGTTTTCCACGTTCTCAATGCCATCGCAGTAGATGGACTTGCGGTTTGCCGCACGCATGTCATCCATGGCAAAGAGCGAAGTATCGAACGAGACTTCCGCCTTCGCGCCGTCAATGAGCACCGGGTAGCCGCCGATTTCGCCATCGACGCCGGGCGCATGCACCTTGGTCACCGTCTTTTCGCGGAGCGCGGTGAGGATGGAATCAATGATGTTGAAGTTGCTCGAAGCGTTCATCATGTTGCGCTTCTGGTCCACAGGCATCGGGATGGAGCATGCGGAAAGCACTTCGGCCTGGTCGAACGGCAAATCCTTGCCATCTTTCTTGAAATTCAAAAGCAGGGTCTGGCCTTCGGCATGGCCTTCCTTCGAAATCACCACATCGTGGAAGTGGCTCACCGCAAGCGTCACGTCGATATCGTTGAGGTTATCGATGCCGTACTTTTCGGCCATGAAGAACTTCATGCGCGGAATGAGGTGGTTAAGGTTGCCGCTACCGAAATCGAAGTACGTCTTGCCGGCGGACTTGAGCCAAGGAATCACCGCGTCGGAATACGAGGTATTGATAGTCACCGCATTGGAACCCGCCTTCTCGTAAGCGGCCATGATGTTCTTCGCGTAACGGATGGAAAGCGGAGACCAGATGCCATAAGCGCGCAGGTTGCTCCACGAAATGCTCCCGTACTTGAGGCCCGAATACACGCGGCTGCTGTTCACGATAAAGTCGGGATTAGCCTTCTTGATGGTCGCGGCGATGCTGTCGACATCGTTCAGGTCGCAGTCACCGAGAATTTCAATCTGGCTGCGCAGTTCACGACGGATTGTCGCTGCCGTGCGGACGATGTTCACGTCCATCTGCATCTTGGCGGCATTGCGGCCCGCGACCACGATTTTCAGTTGCGGATCGCGGAGGCTCACCAGGAAGTCGAGCAGGAACGTACCGACGCTCCCAAGCCCGATAATCATGATGGTAATCGTCTCGTTCTTTTCGACCTTGGACTTGAGCAGTGCAATTTTCTTGTTCAAGATTTCCATATCCTACTCCATAAGTTCACGGACAATGTTGTAGTCCGCAACGGTGTTACAGTTATACCAGGCATCAAACGTGACCACATCGTATTCTTCACGGGAAAGCTTGTTGAAATACGCCTGAATAATCTCGAGGTTCGTTCCCTGGAGCTGCTTCTCGGTCAGGGAAGCGACGGCCTCGTGCAGTTTTTCTGCCGACTGAAACTTCCACATCTGCGCAGAATTGAATACCGCCAGGAACGGTTCCGGAATCATGAGCGAAGAATGGTTCGTGTCGTACAGATAATGCGGACGGCCATCCGTCGATACGTAAAGCGCCACGGCCTTGTTCGAATAGATGGGTTCGCGATTGATCGTGAGCACGCTCTTTTCGCTATCGTAAACCGGCTTGAAATTTTCCTTCAAGAAGAACAGGTCTCCTTCCACGAAAGTGACATCGCCCTGTTCCTTCACGGCTTCGATGCCCTTGTACAGGCTGTAGCCCGAACCGTAGTCCTTAAAGTGCTCGTTATAGACAAGTTCGATCCTGTCACCGTACGCCTGAAGGTTTTCCTTCACGTAGGCTTCGAGAGAGGAATAGAGGTAGCCGCCCACGATGATATACTTGTCGTATTCGCCGCAGTTCTTGATAAGCTGGTTCAACAGTGCAAACTTCGGAGAATCCTTATAGTAAAGGCACTTCAGGGTTTCCTTTTCGGTATCCCTGTTGAAGCGTGTCGCCGTACCGGCAACGGTAATAATCAGGTACTTCATCTTTCGATACTCTTCACGCACATTTCGAGGCCTTCGTCAAGCGTGACGACCGGTTTCCAGTTCGTGCGGGCACGAATCTTGTCGGTGTTCAGCAGGCGACGTTCCGGATCGGACTTGCGGAAACCTTCGAACTTGATTTTCACATCGTCGATGCCCATCTTCTTCGCGATCAGCTTCACCAGATCCACGATGGAGATTTCTTCTTCGGTCGCGACGTTATAGATGGTACCGTCGAGAGCCTCGGGCGACTCCATGAGTTCCATCACGGCGCGGCAGCTGTCGATGTTATGGAGGAACGTGCGCTTGTTGACCTTCGAGTTTTCGAGAAGCGTGACTTCGGGCTTTTCGAGAAGGTTGTTGATGATGTGCGGGATAATGTGGTCGGCAAAGCGTTCATGCTTGCTGTACACGTTCGCAAAGCGAATGGAGCAGCCCTTGATTCGGCCCTTGTCCACGGCATCCTTCATGAAGAATTCCGTGAGGAGCTTGCCGACGGCGTAGCTCGTGCGCTGGCTGTGCTCCGCGGTAGCAAGCACCAAAAAATCATCTTCGCGGACACCGCCGTTGGCGTTCCAAGACTGCATGGAGTACACTTCGGAAGTGGAGCAGTTCATGTAGGTATCCGCACCGAGGGCGATTGCCATTTCGAGGAACATCTTCATCGAGACGACGTTCGTCTGGAACGTGTGTTCAATTTCGTAGAAGTGCTTCGTATGGACTGCCGCGGCGCAGTTGATGAAAATCAGGCGGCCGGAATACGACCCCTTGAGGCTCTTCACCTTGTCGGCGACAGAAGCCATGTGTTCCGCGTTGTTGATATCGTATTCGTAAAAGATGAAGTCGTCACGGCCGACCAGGTCCTTCACCGTATCGATGGAGCTGGCGAAGAAGTTGTCGAAGCCGACGACGATGTTATCGTCCTTCAGCAGCTGGCGGGAAAGTTCGCTGCCGGTCATGCCGGTAGCACCACTTATGACATACAGATTTTTCTTCATGATAAGCCTCTGTTTAAATTCCTAATGTCAGACGATCCTTGTAGAACACATCTACCTCGTCCGTATAAAGTTCCTGTTCCGCCACGATATCGTACGGGACGCAAACATGCTCGTATTCCGTCGTCGCGGTATTGAGAATTCCGAACTGCGCGCAGGGATTGATATTGCGCGGCTGCCCGACGGAACCGGGATTGATAAAAACCGTTTTTTTCTTGTTCCTCGTACTCGGGGAATCCGCCTTGAAAAGCACTTCGAAGTAATGGCACACATGGGAATGGGCCGTCAGCACGAAATCATACGGAGCGTATTCTTCGCGCATGAGTTCTGCGGGCGTAAACTTGCCCCAGTACGGGTCGCCCAGGATTCCGTGCACCAGCAGGAATTTCTTGCCGTCGATTTCCAGTGTGCAGGTGCCGTCGCGGTTCATCTTGTTGTTGATGAAGTCGATGGATTCCTGCGACAGGCGCTTCTGCGTGTAATGGAGAATGGCGCGCCCGCGGTCCGTCGCAAAACGGGTCGTATCGTTGTCCATCACGGCCTTCTCGTGATTGCCCCAGATTTTCGCAACAAACTTGTCGTCCATTTCGCGGACCATGTCCACAATTTCGTTCGGGCGCATGCCGTAATTGACAAGGTCGCCCAGCAACACGAACTTGTCGACATGGCGGTGGGCGATTTCTTCGAGAACGGCCTTCAATGCCGTCACGTTCGCATGGATGTCCGACATCAGGGCGAGACGCATCTTATTTCCTCAGGAACTCCATAAGTGCGTTTTTGTTCTCAATTGGCGTGGTGGTCGGGCGGCCCAGATCCTTGCGGTTGCCCTTCTTCACCTTGACTTCCAAGAGCACCGGGCCCTGCATGCCCTTCACTTTCTCGAGGGCGGCGGCAAGGGAATCCTTGCTGTCGGCGGAGAGCGCGTCGCGGTAACCCACGGCCTTTGCAACAGCCGGGAGGTCAATTTTCAGGCCCACCGTAGGCTGTCCGCCCACGGAGTCGTGTGCGCCGTTGTTAAACACCACGTGCACGTAATTTGCAGGGGACTTGCTTGCGACAATCGCCATGGAACCCATATGCATGATAGTCGCGCCATCACCATCGAAGCACCAGACCTTGCGATCTTCCTTTTCCATCGCGATGACGAGCGCGATCTGCGAGGCGTGTCCCATGGAACCCACCGTGAGGAAGTCGCGTTCGTGGCCTTCACCTTTTTGGGCGCGGTATTCAAAAAGTTCGCGGCTGATCATGCCCGTAGTAGAGACGATGACATCCTTTTCGCCAAGCGCGGCAGCCACCGTCTGGATAGCCTCTTCGCGGCTCATCGTCAGGTCGTTCTTCTCAACGCTCTGGAGCTTGTAATCTTCGAAGGTGTCCTTCTCGATGACGAGCGCATAGACCTCGCCCGTTTCCTTCATCGTATTCACGGCCTTCGCAATCTGCTTTGCGGCCTTGTCCTCTTCCTTGCAGAGCACATCAAAGTTCACGCCCATCGTGTTGAGGATGCCGGTAGTCACCTTGCCCTGCTTCACGTGCTGCGGTTCGTCGTGAACGCCCGGACGTCCGCGCCAGCCAATGAGGAGCAGCACCGGAATGTTGTAGACTTCCTTGTCCGTAAGGGAGGCGAGCGGGTTGATGATGTTGCCTTCGCCCGAATTCTGCATATAGACAACGCCAATCTTTCCGGTAGCGAGATGGTAGCCTGCGGCAAGTCCAATGGCGGCACCTTCGTTCGCTGCAATCACGTTATGCTTCGCATCCTTGTTGTCGGCGATGTAGGCGCAAATGTTCTTGAGCAAAGAATCGGGAACCCCGGCAAAAAAGTCTATGCCGTAGGAGCCGAGCGTATCGATAAAAAACTTCGGGCTGATCATGACTATTTCTTCATCGTTCCGGGAATGAGGTTCAGAATCTGCTTGATAGGCATGCAGTAGTCGTTGGAGGCTTCCAAGCTGCGGCTATGCGTAAGGATGGACTCCGCGCACTTCACCATCGCCGGGTATGCAGACCTCAGCATGTGGTTTGCATAGATGACGATGTTGATGCCCCAGGTCGCCAGTTCTTCTTCGGTAAACTGGTTGTAGGTCGTGGGCACGGCAACAATCGGCGTATGCGCATCCTTCTCGCGGAAGCGCCTGCAGAATTCCTTGATGTCCTCGCCGCTCTTATCCTTGGAATGGATCATGATGCCGTCGGTACCGGCAGCCACATAAGCGTGGCAGCGTTCCAGCGCATCGTCGACGGACTTGCCCGCGATTAGGGATTCGCAACGCGAAATCACCATGAAGTCGTTCGTTATCTGTGCATCCTTGCCCGCGCGAATCTTGGTGCAGAACCCTTCGATGGTGTCCTGCGTCTGGATAGCGTCCGTTCCGAACAGGGAGTTCTGCTTGAGTCCCACCTTGTCCTCAATGATAATCGCCGAAATGCCGAGGCGTTCAAGCGTACGGACCGTGAACCCGAAATGTTCAACCTTTCCGCCCGTATCGCCATCGAAGATGACCGGCTTGGTCGTGACTTCAAGCGTGTCATTCAAGTCGTGCAGGCGGGTCGTGAGGTCCACCGCCTCGATATCGGGCTTGCCCTTGCTGGTAGAATCGGTAAGGGAAGAAGACCACATGCCGTCGAACTCGCGGACGCAGCCGTTTATCTCCACGCTCGTATGTTCCGCAATAAGCCCGGTCAAGCCGTTATGCGATTCCAGAATGCGGACAATCGGCTTCGCCGCAATCAGGCGACGCAGCGAAGAAAGCCTCGCCTGCGGGGTCGTGCCAAGAGAGTCCATTTCTTTTTTGAGGCCAGCGGAAGTGATTCCCTTCGTGTACGGAATTTCGATGACCTTTCCACCTTGGGCTTCCATCACCTTGAAGACTTCGTCGCGGATATACTTGTCCGGACCATAAAGCCAATCATCGCCATGGATGATATAATCCGGCTTGTATTTCTTCAGGTTCTCGACGTAGCTCCATTCGTCTTGCGGAACGACCTTCGACACGCCCTTGATATTCTCAACGACATTCTTGCGCTGTTCATAGTTCAAATAAGGCAAGCGCTTATGCGTCGCAATCGCCTTGTCAGTAAAAAGCCCAATCATCACGTCACCATACTTGGTGCCCTCATTAATGATGTTGATGAGGCCCGGGTGCATGATGTCCCCGATCATTCCTAGATAAACCGTCTTTGCCATGCTTCACCTTTCTCGAAACAATCTATAGGACTAATTTAGAAAATCAAAGATATAAGCATCTCCACAAACAGGCGAAAAGTTGACCATTTGCACTCATATAGATATATTTGTCAGCATATGCAATTACGTACCCAAGAAGGAATCACGGCGAAATGGCCCGAGAACGCCGAGCCGATTGTCTGTGTCCGCTGTATCACTTTCAAGCAAGAAAAATTCATCGCAAAATGCCTCGAAGGATTCCTTATCCAAGAAACGAATTTCCCCTTCGAAGTCATGATTCACGAAGACGCGAGCCCGGACAGGACCGCCGATATCATTCGCGAGTACGAAGCGAAATACCCCAGGATTCTGAAGCCCCTTTACGAAACTGAAAACCAGTGGAAAAAGCAGGACGGGACATTCACACGAATCGTCACGGGAATGCTCAAGCGGAAATACGTCGCCATGTGCGAAGGGGACGACTACTGGACTGACCCGCACAAGTTGCAGCGTCAAATCGATTTCCTGGAAAGCCACCCTGACTATTCCATGATTTTCCACGGAGCCACGGTCGTCGACGCCGACGGGAATCCATCTCCGGACGACCCATACGCACCGCTCGAAGACCGCGACTACACCGCATCCGAACTTTACGAGAACTGGGTCGTTCCGACCGCATCAATGATTTACAGGCGCGAAGTTCTCAACTACAAAATCAAGAATCCCGACAACATTCTGAATGGCGACATCTTCCTGGTTGAAAAATGCGCACATTCCGGAAAGGTCCGCTGCATCAACAAGAAGATGTCCGCCTACCGAAAGCATGCCGGCGGAGTCACGTGGGACGAAAAGCTCAAGATAAAGAGGGCACTTGCGCTGCCCAACCACATCCGCGAACTGAAGGTGAATTTCACCGACATCAACCGCAAGCGCATCAACAGCGATTTGTGCAGGAGCCTCATTCACGTCGCCCATATCGAAGGGAAGCGCAAACATTTGCGCGACCTGATTGAAGCATTCTTCCTTTCTCCTTCGACCTTCATAAAGGCGCTCCGGAAAAAGAAGATTTTCTCGAAATAGCCACGGAACGGGCCCGATGAAAAAGATTCTCCTGATTTCGAACCGCGTGATGCACTACCGCAGCCGCATCTACAACAAGTTCTTCGACATGTTCAAGGAACTCGGTTACGAATTTCATGTGGCGAGCAACGATTTCCAGAAGGTGGACTTTCCCATTCGCTACATACGGCACGACGCCCCCTTCAGCACCAAGAACTACACCAGGCTCATCAACGAAATCAAGCCCGACGTGTGCCTGAACTTTTTGCACCTGAAGGACAAGCTCATCATTCCGCTCACGTTCTATTGCCGGTGGAAAAAGATTCCCATGATTTACTGGAATCACGGAATCAACATCAAGACCCCCGACGCGAAGCTCAAGAATTCGATTTTCCATTTCATCCATACCATCAGCAGCGCAATTATCCTCTATTCGCCCGCGCAGCTGAAATACCTGAGCAAGCGGAACCAGAAAAAGACGTTTATCGCGAAGAACACCCTCGACTTTTCCGATGTCGACAGGAAGGCGTTGCGTAGCCCCGAAGAAGTCAAGGCGGCTTACGGCATCAAGGAGAAGCGCGTCGTCCTCTACATTTCGCGCATCCTCCCCTATAAGGGGCTCGATATTCTGCTGGAGCAATTCAAGAACCGTCCCGAAATCGCGCTTGTCGTTGTCGGCGGTGGCATAAGCGAACAGCAGCAGGCCATAATCGATTCGAACCCGCACTACTATTACCTCGGCGAAAAATACGGGAAGGAAGTCGATGAAATCTACCAGATTGGCGATGTATTCAGCACGCCGGGCCACATCGGGCTCGCGTTGAACCAAGCCATGTTCTGGGGCATTCCCGTCGTGGTACTGAACCGCATCCATGCACCCGAAATCATCTACCTGAAGCAGGGCGAAAACGGGTTCATCGTCGATTCCGAAGCGGAACTCAACAGGGCTTTATCGACGCAATCCGCTTCGTAGGCAAGTAAAAAAGCAGGCCCGCCATGTTCCGACTGCTCCTGGCCCTATTCCTTGCCACCCCATGCTTCGCGCAATTCCTGTGGAACGAGGCGCACCTGAAGCAGGTCCGCGAGAGCCTCCAGGCAAAAAACAGCCCTTATGCCGAAGCGTTTCGCGGGCTAGAATCAAGCGCAAAGTCCATGCTGCAAGAAAAAGACGCTTCCGTCATGGACAAGAAGCGCCCGCAAGCGGCGACAGGCACGACTACGCAAGCCTCTCGCGATACTTCTGGCCGGATTCCAGTAAGCCCGACGGGCTCCCCTACGTTTCCCGTGACGGCGTGAGCAACCCTGAATTGAAGGAATACGACCGCGAAGCTCTTGACAAGATGAGCCGCCGTGTACAAACGCTAACGCTCGCCTGGTTCCTGGGCGGCAATTTCGCATTCGCCGAGGCTGCGCTGAAGCAGGTCCGCGTCTGGTTCTTGGACTCTGCCACCAAAATGAACCCGAACATGAATTTCGCGCAGATGATTCCCGGGCGTAATTTCGGCAAGGGATATCCTTTTGGCGTCCTGGACGGTTATTCCTTCGTGCAGATGATGGACGCGCTCGCGCTTCTGGAATCGTATCCCGGTTTTTTGCCCGCAGAAAAAGCGACGCTCAAGAAATGGTTTGCCGAATACGTCCAGTGGCTTACCACCAGCGAGCAGGGCATCGAGGAGAGCAAGGCGAAGAACAATCACGGTACGACATACGATACGCAACTGCTGGCATACAGCCTCTACGCCGGCGACCGCAAAACGGCAGAGCAGCTCATCGCGCGTTTCGCGGAAAGGCATATCCTGAAGCAGATTGAAAAGGACGGGAAACAGCCCGAAGAACTCAAGCGCACGCTCGCGTTTCACTATTCCTGGTACAACCTCTCGCACATGCTGGATTTTTACACCATCGCAAGGAACAGCGGGCTCGACATCCGCAAGGCAACCGAAATCCAGGGGCGTTCATTCTACAAGGCGCTCGACTTTCTGGCAGGCTACATCGGGAAGGATTCCAGGCAGTGGCCCTACAAGCAGATTTCCGGATGGGAGCACGCGCAAGACGAACTTGTCCGCGATTTGTACCGGACTTACCTGATAGAGCCGAACAAAGTCAACTACCGCAGTCTCTACCGCGAAAACAAGGCCAAAGCCGGACACGGCATGTTCAAGCTGCTCTACGTCAAAACTAGGGATCTGTAGGCCAAGCCCAGTCCTTGATGCAGCGGACATAAGCGGGCTTATCCGCTCTTCTAGGCTCCAGCCTAGAGACGGTATCGGTCATATAAACGGTCCATATACTTCTTCTGTCCCTAACTTTTTGATCCGGCCAGGAACTCCAGAAAGCCGTTATGCCGTTCCCCGATTTCTCCAACCAGGCTGAATCGTTCCACATAACAGTCGGGATAACATTCAACCCAAACGGATCGTCAAATCCTTTCAGGAACGTTACCGAATCCACGATATCCCATTCATCGTAATACGGAAGGTGCCAACCTTCAGGACATACCCCGCGCACCGAGGAATACTGATTGCAGAGTACATCACTGCCGCAATACCTTTTATTTTCGGAATACAAGTTCGCGCTGTCCATCGCGGCACTCCACAAATACAGTCTCCCGTATTTTTCGCAGTTTTCAAGAGAATCGTTAATACAGAAACTGCTAGAGTCAAGTTTTTTCGTTTTCTGCATATAGCGGAAATTCAGGTTCTCGGCCATCCACCACTGATCACCAACTTTCACAGTCTTGTAGACATGTCCGTCACGTTCGTCAGTCAGAGTACCGTATTCGCAGTTATCTTCATTCAAACTCTTGCAGCGCTTTATATAACTCGTCGGAACCTTGCATGACGGAATCACGCTTGTCTTCCCAACTTTTTCGCCCCCTCTATCTCCCTTGATGCATCGGACCGACCACCGCTGATCCGATAAATTGAAATATGCATCCTGGTGGTAATAGCCACTTGCCGAATCACCCAACATAAGAACATATTGAACCTGCCAGCCGTTTTCATCTTCGCCTATGGTAGAGGTCAAAAAGCCTCTCATGTGTTCTTCCCCGATATAAAGAGCATTAAAACCATATGCATCCAAACCAGCACCGGTATTGCCAAAAAAGACTCTCCTCGCGCCGAGAACAAGGCCCGCAATGGAATCCCCACCAACAGCAGCAATCAGAGTATCAAACTCCTGTACAGACGGCACATGCCAGCCATAGGGACAAGGACTTGTCCATTCTGGGCCATACTTCCATCCCGCTTTATAGCAATTCTCCCCATCGCAACAGGTTTGCACACGGCCCACATCCAAATTTTCAGCCATCCACCACTGATTGCCAATTTTCACGGTCCTGTAAACGAATCTGTTCCGATTGTCCATCAACGTACCGTATTCGCAATTATCCTCGGTTTCAGTTTTGCAGGGCGGCAGCACCTCTACTGATAACTTATTATCACTGCTTGAAGATCCTTCTTGAGCAGTCTCCCCCATATCACTTGGATTTTCACAAGCGCTGTTGCTGCAAGCGGTCAAAAGACCGATTGAAAAAAGCATAGCAAGCATGCAAGGCAATTTTTTCATGACAGCATCTCCTACAAATACAACCTCAATTACGCATCAGTCCTTGATGCAACGGACATAATTGGGATCTTCTTTGAGTCCCAACTGGTAATCAACCCCAATATATTCTTCATCTGTCCCCAATGAGAAAACATACGCAAACTCATACGAAGGCGTATAATCGCTCAACGTTGAACTCCAGAACACCCCCGAAAACGCGTTAAATCCAAACCGATTCGTGCCGCTAGGCCCATAATCGCCCCAGCTTTCCTCAGACATCAGCATATAACCATTATAACTGTGTTCGCCGCTGGCATCCCTATTGTAATACTCATAAAACATATTAGGCGCTGTTCCCCTAAACAGTGTGTTCCATTCGTCTTTACTCGGGATATGCCAACCCGCAGGGCATACGCCCCGTGCCGGAGATTCCGGAGCACAAGGCGCTCCATAGCCGCACCCTTCAGCATTTGTAGAGTACAACGCCGCACTATCCATCGCGGCGCTCCACAAATAAAGCCTTCCGTATTTTTCGCAATACGCAAGTGAGTCTTTCAGACAGAAACTGCTTGAATCCAACGAATCCGTCTTTTGCAGATAACGGAAATTCAGGTTTTCGGCCATCCACCACTGGTCTCCTATTTTCACAGTCTTGTAGACCTGCCCGTCACGTTCGTCCGTCAGTGTTCCATACTCACAATGGTCTTCTTTCGAATTCCTGCAACGGTCCAGAATGGTATCGGTAGTTAAACTATTGCACGGAAGTTCTATTCCATGGGAAATTTTAGGAGCCGCAGTCGTATTCTTGACGCAACGAGCATGCAACTTAACTCTCGTTTCCCATTCACTCACAAGAGAGACTCTAGCCAACGTATCTCCCCACCACAAAGCATACCTAGCATTCTTATACATATCTGCATCAGAATCATTTTCAAAGGCTGTATCCGAGACATCGGTAGAACTCCAGAATGATCTTTCAAGTTGGGGATGAGCCCAATATTCTCCATACACCCTAACGGCAGAAAAGCCATAATCATCGGTCCCTGCCGGGCAGTTTTTGCAATCGTAAAGATTGCTGGAACCGAGCACTCGCCCCGCAACAGAATCTCCACCCACCATGGCTATCAGGGTTCTGAATTCGGCTTTTGATGGCAAGTGCCAACCTGCAGGGCACGCGTTCTGGACTTCTTTACTGCCATAAGCGCGGCCAGGCCTTATGCAATCGTCACTCACACAGCAATTCTTATAAGAACTTCCGTAATTCATGTTCTCGGCAGTCCACCACTGGTCACCAATTTTCACCGTTTTATAGACCTGACCATCGCGCTCATCCACCACGGAACCATACTCGCAATTATCCTCGCTCTCCGTTTTACATGGTGGCACAACGCCGTCAGACTGTTCGCTGGAACTCTCTATCGTCGCACTGCTTGAAGATCCAGAAGGTCCGGATTCATCGGAATTCCCGGACACGCTGTTGCTGCAGGCAGCAACAAAGCATAATGCAAATAGCAAAGCGGTTATACGTGGCGCATTTTTCATAGAACCATCTCCTGCAAAAATTTCTCTATACAAGCATCAATCCTTTATGCAACGAACCGAGACCGCATTGTTTCCGCGGCAGAATTCCTTCCTCACGTAAATTCCCTGCTTTAAATAATAAACTACCCACGGACAACCATCTGTCCCTGAAGATGTCCAAAACATACCTATCGGGATCGAGTCCTCCGCACTTAAAGAAGTCCAGCGATTACTAACCAACAACCCAGTAGAAACCATATTAAGTCCATATGCATCTTCTACATCATACATTTCACGGGCATTAGAATACTGATATCGCAAACGCCCAGATTCACTACTATTCGGAATATGCCAGCCCTCAGGGCATACTCCCCGAACCGGGAATGTCGGCGTACAGCCCGCTCCAGAACCACATCCTTTTCCATTTGCGGAATACATGCCCACGCTATCCATTGCGGCACTCCACAGATACAACCTCCCGTATTTTTCACAATATTCAGCAGAATCTTTATAGCAGAAACTACTTGAATCCAAGCTGTCGGTCGATTGCAAGTAGGCGTAGTTAAGGTTCTCAGCCATCCACCAACTGTAGCCGATTTTCACCGTCTTGTAAACCTTCCCATCACGATTATCCGTCAGAGTGCCATATTCACAATTATCTTCCCCATTCTGCTTACAGATTTTGGGAATAAGATAATCCCTACACATATAGGAACCAGGAGTAAGTCGCGACAAATCTGCTACATAAATTCTAGACACGTCACGATTGGGGGCCGTCGTATCATCCTTAACGCATCGTACCGGGTAACTATGACGATTATAACCATAATCATAATCTTCATCCGGCCAATAACGATGAATTTCAGTTGTCGTATCGTTTAGACAGACATAATACCTCTGATTTCCTGCAGCAACTTCCATCGTATCAACAGTTGATGTTGCGAAGCACAGCAATCCCTTTACTTTAGCGCTAAAATCCAGGACCGAGTGAACGGCAGTAAAGCCATAGGCATCCGTACCGACAAGAGAATCATACCAATTAGTTTTCCTATCGCGAAGCACCAAACCGGCAATAGAATCCCCACCCACCGTTGCAAATAAGGTCTCGTATTCATGCACAGATGGCAGATGCCACCCTGACGGACATACGGCATTACTCGGAGCATCATAATTGATTCCCGGCTTATAACAATCCTCACCACCCACACAGCAAGCCTTATATGGAGTACCATACCAATAAGCCAGGTTCTCGGCAGTCCACCACTGGTCACCAATCTTCACCGTTTTATAGACCTGACCATCGCGTTCATCCACCACGGTGCCATATTCGCAGTTATCCTCGGTATCCGTCTTGCAAGGGGGCACAACTTCTATCGGTTGCTCACTTGAGCTTTCTATTCCAGCGCTGCTCGAGGAACTTTCTATGTCCTGAGCAATTCCGGATTCATCCGCATATTCGGAAACACTGTTGCTGCAGGCGGCAACAAGGCCAAGTGACAAAAGTACCAAAAGTATTGTAAATACCTTTTTCTTTTCCATAGCATCGTCTCGACAACCACTGCCTATAATATATACAGAAATCCGTCAAGACTGTTATTCACCAAAATCAATATTCAAGGTTTTGATGAGAGAATCGATGCGGGCGGTCAACACAGCCGCTCCTGAATGACTCAAATGGCTATAATCGTTAGCCAAGTTGTCGCCATAGTCATGATTTCCCATCTTGTTTTCATCCATCAGAATGAAATTCGGGTACGTCTTATGCAATTCAGCCAATTCCTGGATAAGGGCCGGGGCTTCGCTCCTCCTGAGTCCCGCATACCCGTATGCACCGGTTTCTGCATACCTCGGATTTGTCGGGAAAATCACCCCTATCACATAGATATTCCTCTCTTTGCAAGTCTTGAGCAATTCAACGAACAGGTCAAAATTCGAGCGGTAAATAGACTCCCTTTTATCCATCCAGCAGGAATCCCCCGTAATCACCGGATCGCCCCACCCGTGAGAAGCGGTACTGTGGAAGCCCTTCACCGGCCTTAATTTTTTCGCCATTTCCTGCGAGCCCGGGGAATCATATGTCAGCGAAGCCAATTTAGGCGGGAATGAATCTTTCCAAAAGTTATGGTTCATGTCATACACATATCCCGGATAAGATTTGTAGGCCTCATGGAAAATATTGTTGCTGTTATCTCCGGTATTGGCGCCTCTATCCAAATCAATCGAAATAACGACGGCCTTCAGGTTCTTACAATGAGGCAACACGTAATTATAGAACAAGAAACTATGCGCATTGATAACAGTCGCGGCAATTGCCATGTTTACCGCAAAAACGGGTTTGCGAAATTCATTCGGATTCACGCCGCGCAATGCTCTCGACGAGCCCAAGACAACCACATTAATAGAATTCCGATATTGCCACAGCAATTCCATCTTATAGCGATAATAGATATCGTTCGTGCTCGCGCCCGAAGAATTGTAATAGATTCCCGCGCTATCGGGATCAAGGACAAATTCGGTGCTGCCCGTATCGACAGGAGCGGAGTTCGCCTTTTTCACCCAAAGACACGGATGCCAGAGTTCCGCGCCCGAGACCAGTTTCAAGACGCTGCTATCGGAAGGGCTCACGAGCACAATTTTCGTATGCGCGCCGGCGATGTTCACAAGCGTCGCCACAATATTGGAGGTCTCGCCATCGCCCGCCCATTCGCTATGGTCAAACGTGTAGCCAGCGGGAGCCTTGAGCGTCTGCACCAGATTTCCGCTACTGTCGGCAACGAGGATGCGTTCATGTGTGGCGTAGCTTTCGCCAGCGAATTTACGGCCCAGTTTTCCACCGAAATCAAGGAACGCCGTACGTTTGGAACCATCCTGGGCAAGCGATGCATTGCAGGCCTGTGCACTGTCGTACCAGACAGCATCGCGGGCATCCTGCACAAGCGTAGAACCAGAATTTGCGATGCGGGTGCGAAGCAGCCGCGCTCCCGTAACGGCGAGCGTATTGTCCTCGCTGATACCACCGTGGAAAGCACCGTCGAAGAGTTTTTTCGGCGCACCGAACTTGCCGCCAGCAAATTTCACCTGCCAGGTAGAAGTACTTTTGAACGCGGCATCATCCTTGTTGTTGCCCGCATCGGTCACGTAAACAATCACGGTATCGCCGTCCCCGAGCACGCGCCAGCGCGGGATGGCAGCGCTCTCGACATCGAGTTTCACAAGATTGGAGCCTTCCTTATTCAGGTTGCGCACGTAAAGCTCGGACTTGCCGGCAACACCTTCGGGCTTGGTGCAGAAGGCAACCCACATCCCGTCAGGAGAAACATCTGGGTGGAAGACCTCCATGTCGTCTTCAATTTCGGTTACGGACAAATTTACTTCGTTGTAGTCTATATAGGCGAGGTTCCCGCTGATATCGTTGCGGAAAGCGAGAATCATTTTGAAAGACCCAGTAAGCGCCTTCAGCGACGCCGCGCTCGCAAGCGGCGTGACTATACTGCTCACCACTCTCCCGTCGGTACCAAGCCAAACCGGGTCCGGGATAAATCCGAAAGCAAGCCTGAATCCCAAGCGTTCAGCGCGGGTCGAAGCCACCACGGTGTATTCGTCCCCGCGGGCAACGACATTCATTTCGGAAGCCCTATCGGAGAAATAGCCGCCCTTCAGCACGCGTTCCCCAAGGGCGCCCCCGTCAGGCGCTCCGACGTAGTTCGTGACTATCGTATCGCAAAAAACGCCGGCCCAGTCATTCACCCATTCCTTCACGTTACCCGCGAGGTCGCAGAATCCGAGGGAATCCGCACCCGCACTACAGACAGCATGCGCACGGTATTCCGAATTGTCCGCATTCCAGCTTCTGTTTTCAGGATCCCAACCTTGCGACGCCGCAAACACCCATTCCGCCTCCGTCGGCAGGCGGTACGCAACAACCTCAGGATGAAACGAGAATCCTTCCAAATTCGTGCAGTGTCCTTCGGTGTCGTATACCGCATTACTGTAAGTATAGGCCGTATCGCGACTTTCGAACTTGCCCTTGGCATTCGCAAAGAGCACTGCATCATAGTAAGTAACATTGGAGAGCGGCAGGCTGTCGCTTTCGCACGTCCCGAAATCCTTAAGGCCGGTCTTCTTCGCTAGTTCGCGGTATTCCCCGCAGGTCACCTCATGTACATCGAGATTGAAATCGTAGTCCAAAACAACCTTCATGGCAGGACGTTCCGAAGGTCTGTACTTGGTGTCGTCAGTACCGAGCGTCACCGTTCCGCCATGAACAAGAATCATTCCCTCTATTTCGGGCAAGTCCTCAAAAGCGCTAAAACCAGACGACTCGCTTGACTCTGGCGACTCTTCATCATACGGAATCGGCGTCTCGCTGTTACTACAAGCGAAAAAAAGCACTGAAAACATTGACACCGCAAGCGAGAACCTCATTTAGGACTCCTTTCCATCCAAAAGTAATATATATTTATTACGTGAGTATTTCCTGGTATATAAAAAGACTGCAAACATTCTCGGCGGGGGAAATTTTCTACCGTATACGTCAACGGTTCCGTACGCATGTGCTGGACTGGATCAAGCTCGACGAGAGCGATTTTACGCATTCTAAGCCGACGAGAGCGATTTTACGCATTCTAAGCCGGATTGTTCGATTATCTCGGATTCGAACGCCCACAACTTCTATCCGATTTTCGAATCCAGCGTGGATATATTCAAGGATATAGACTGGCATCTGGACGTATCGACGGGCAAGCATTTTCCCAAAACATTTTCGCACAAGATTGACATCCGCAGCGACAAATACGGAAGCGCGAAGCACGTGTGGGAAGTAAACCGCCAGCAGTTCCTATTGCATATCGCATGGCTCTACAAGACTACGGGCCAGCACAAGTATCTGGTACTTTACTGCCATCACCTCGGAATGTGGAGGGACGCAAATCCCTATCTGGTCGGAGTCAACTGGTACAGCAACATAGAAGTAAACCTGCGCCTGATAAACTGGTTCTTCGGCTGGGAAGTTCTGGACATAGACAACCTCCGCAAGAAAGACCCGATTGTAGAAGAATTTATTGCCGAAATCTGGACGCCCCTTATTTGCGACCATGCGGATTTTTCGTATAACCATCCGTCTTTTTATTCTTCGGCGAACAACCACCTGGTGGCAGAATACGCCGGGCTGTTTGTCGCGGCATGCAAGTGGCAAATTCCGCACCAGAAGGCGCGACTGGATTATGCGCGCAAGGGGCTCGAACGCGAAATCCTCAAGCAGAATACGCCCGAGGGCGTGAACCGCGAAGAGGCCGCGGAATACATCCAGTTCATCGACGACTTCTTCTTGATTGCGGCGGTCGCAGGTCGCCGCTACGGAATCAAATTTTCCGAAGCGTACAATAAACGACTTCATGCCATGGCCGAATACATGAACGCCATGTTGGACATGAACTGCAATTACCCGATGTACGGTGACGGCGACGACGGGTTCGTGCTGCGTCCCGATGCGGGCGGGCATTTCAACAACTTCAAGTCGCTGCTCGTTTCATTCGCGACATACTTCGGTGATCCCTCGTTCAAGCGCGCGGGCCTTGCCTGGGACGAAAAGAACGAAATCCTCTTCGGGCAGGAAGGCCGCAGAAAATTCGAGGCCCTCCCCACTGCTCCCGCCGTTCGGGACAAGAACAAGTTCTTCGCGGAGAGCGGGCACTTTATTTTCCGGAAGGTGGAAACCACCACCACGACGGGAAACGCACAGGGTTCTACCGGCACCGCGATTCACGAAACGTACATGCATTTCGATGCCGCGCCGCTGGGCTACCTGAGCATAGCCGCGCATGGGCATGCCGACGCGCTCTCGTTCATACTGCATGTGGACGGCAATCCCGTAATCGTAGATCCGGGCACGTTCACCTACCACACCCACAGGGAACTCAGGAATTACTTTGTCAGCACTCTTGCGCACAATACGGTATGCGTGAACGGCAAAAACCAGGCCGAACAGGCGGGCCCGACGCTGTGGCTCAAGCACTACAAGGCGAAGGTCATCTCTTGCGACAAGGCGCAGGGCGTTGTCGAGGCGACCCATGACGGGTACGCTTCCGAAGGCGTTTCTCATACGCGCCGCATAGAATTCAACCGCGATGCCGAAGAGTTCGTCATTACCGACACTCTGCGCTGCGACCGCAAATCATCCCTCGAGATTCCGTTCCATCTGCATCCGTCGGCGACAGTGACGTTGAACGGCGCGGCAGCGGAAATCTCCGTACCGGGAAGCCGCCGCGTGGCTATGGAACTCGACCCGAAACTCATCTACGAAATTCGGGAAGACGGCTGGTATTCGGAACACTTCGGCGAGAAGGTTCCGGCGAAATACCTTTATGCGAAAACGGAATGTTCGGGATCCGCAGAATTTGTCACCCGTTTAAAAGTGCTTTAGAAAAAAACGGAAAAGCCTAAATTAGGAATCGGCGTTTTCTGGACTGTCAATCAGTTCCAGCTCCTCGGTAGCAGTTTCGGGTTTGTCATCTCTGGAAATTTCGTGGTCTTTGTCCCTGTAGAGACGCCCGATAAGCAATCCTTCAATCAAGAATGCGAATGCGGTATTGTTTCCGATATGGCCCGAAAGCGTAAAGAACAAGGTACTTATAAGGACGATTTGGTAGCCGAGAGGGCCAGCCCATGCTTCCCGCCGTCGCCTATAGAACCAGACGACAAGGCAGATGTCATAGAGGTAATAGGCGGCAAGGCCTACAAACCCGTAGTCAATGAGGGTCTTGAAAACGATGGATTCTAGCCCGCCGATATCGGCATCATTGATAGGCCGCCCTTCTTCGTCATAGTCAAAGACATTCTTCGTGAAACCGGTTCCGTTTCCAATAATGGGACTGCTCTGTATCTGGAAAAATGTGAACAGGAGCTGCTGCTGGCGCATGGAAAGGGAACTTCCTTGGCTTTCTTTGGAGAATTCGTCTATGGCGATATTGACGTATGCGACGCTCAAGAAAAAACAAATGCCAACAAGTGCTATTTTCAATATGATAGAACGTTTATGGAGGAAAATCAGGAAGGCGCCCAATATGGCACAGACCATCCCAGTTCTAGAACCGCTTATGAACAGATTGACAGCAAGTAGCAGATAGAGTATAATGAGCCTGCTCTTTTCCCATTGGGGCTTATTCCACTGGGATACGAAAAGCATAAAAAGGCAGCAGAGCAGGGTTCCGTATGCTGTCGGATGAGCCGTGGTAACCATCGCGCGTATACGGTAATCCCTGATGCAGGAAACGATGGTATCGAGCGAGTGGTATCCACTATAGATGGGGAAAGCGCGGCAGATGTATGTGTATGGGTAGTCACCTTGCAGCAGGATTTCGAAAATGCCCAGAATGCACAGCACTACGGTAAACGAGTAAAGCCCTTTAAGTATGGATGTAAGGCTCGAACGCCTTGTCGTGACAAAAGCCGCAAAGAGATAACCGTACAGTTCGATGAATTCACGGGTACAGGCGTAAAACTGTTTAACCTTAAAACCTTCGTTGAAATAGACGGACAGAATGTGGCACAGGAGAATCAGGAGCAGGGGTATCTTGAGCGGGAACGCCTTGAAGTCGTCCCAAATGTATTGGCGCTCTTTTAAGCATACGACAAAAAGGAATCCGTAAAGGAATAAATCCTGGGGTCTCACTGTCGGGGATTGCAGGAAACTGACGCCAAGCGGGAAGATGACTATGCCCGCAAAAAGAGCCAAAAAGCGAGCTTTAGACGACCCAACGACCATGATGGTCAAAAGTGAGAAAAGGATGACGTAAACGATCGCGGTTGACATAAAGACTGCTTTTTTCTTTAAATATAGGAAGTTTTTGATGATGGACAGAACGACAATAATTAAATTTTATATCAAAACCACGAATCCCTTATTTGGTATGGAAAAGAAGTACGATTTCTTGATTGTTGGCTCAGGCCTTTTCGGTACGACATTCGCCTATCGGGCAAAGAAGGCGGGAAAATCGTGCCTGGTGATAGACAAGCGCGCCCACCTGGGCGGAAACGTCTATTGCGAAAATACGGAAGGGGTCAACGTCCACAAGTACGGCGCACATATTTTCCATACGTCCAACAAGGCGGTATGGGATTTCGTGAATTCGATTGTCGAATTCAACCGTTATACGAACAGCCCCGTGGCCAACTACAAGGGCAAACTTTACAACCTGCCGTTTAACATGAACACGTTCTACCAGATGTGGGGCGTGAAGACTCCGGAAGAGGCGCGTGCGAAAATCGAGGAACAGAAGGCAGATGCCGTTGCATCGCTGAATGGCCGTGAACCCGCCAATCTGGAGGAGCAGGCACTTACGCTTGTGGGCAGGGATATCTTTGAAAAGCTAATCAAGGGCTATACCGAAAAGCAGTGGGGGCGCAAGTGCGTGGACTTGCCGGCCTTTATCATCAAGCGCTTGCCGGTGCGCCTGGCCTTCGACAACAACTATTTCAACGACCGCTACCAGGGCATTCCCATGGGCGGATACAACAAACTGATTGATGGTTTGCTTTCCGGCGTGGAAACCCAAGTGAACGTAGACTTCTTTGACGATCGCGCCCGCTGGGAGTCCATTGCCGACAAGATTGTTTTTACGGGAAAGCTTGACGAGTTTTACGGATACCGTTTTGGCAAGCTGGAATACCGTACGGTGCGATTCGAGAACGAGACCCTGGATATGCCGAATTACCAGGGCAATGCCGTGGTGAACTATACGGAGCGCGAAGTCCCCTATACGCGCATCATCGAACACAAGCATTTCGAAATGTTCGGCCAGGCCGTCTATGACTGCCCCAAGACCGTCGTTTCCAAGGAGTTTTCTACGGAATGGACCGAGGGCATGGAGCCCTACTATCCCGTAAACGATTCCCGCAACAACGAACTCGCCGAAAAATACAGGCAATTGGCCCGCGCCGAAAAGAACGTCATCTTTGGCGGACGCCTGGCCGAGTACAAGTATTACGACATGGCCCCGATTATTGAGCGCGTATTGAATTTGGAAATCTAGTTCGGAAACTGTATGGAAAAGTTACTGACGATAATCATCCCTACGTACAACATGGAAAAGTACTTGAACCAGTGCCTGGATTCCCTGTTGACGGAGAAGGCCAAGGACTTGCTGGATATCCTTGTCGTTATTGACGGAAGCAAGGACCGTTCTTCTGAAATTGCGCACGGGTATGCGGACAAGTACCCGGAAACGGTCCGCGTTATCGACAAGGAGAACGGCAATTACGGGTCCTGCATCAATCGCGGGATTCTTGAAGGCCGTGGCAAGTATGTGAAGATCCTGGATGCCGACGACCGCTATGATATCGCAGTTCTAGACGAGTACCTCGATGCTCTCGCCAAGGCCGATGTGGACCTGTTCCTGAGCGATACCCTGCAGGTGACCGAAGATGGCGAAACCGTGAAGGAAATCCGGTTCTCGATGCCTGCGGGCGAAACGTTGAATTTTGACGATTACTGCAAGGTCGACGAACTGCCCATGCACAGCATTGCCTACAAGCTGGAAAACGTCCGCAAGCTGGGTTACAGGCAGACGGAAGGGATTTCGTATACCGATACGGAATGGGCGTTCTTCCCGATGCAGGCAGTAAAAACCTGCTGCTATTTCCCGAAGCCGCTGTACCGCTACCTGATAGGGCGTGCGGGGCAGACGATGGCTCCGGAGGTCTACAGGCGGGGCCGTAGCCAGGAACTGATTATTACCAAGCGCATGGTGGAATTCTGGGACGCGCTCCCCGAAGAAGGGCGGATGTATTTCGACCAGTACCTGGTTCATCGCCTGCGCCGTATCTACATGCAGAACCTAGTCCGGAACGAAGAAGGCGACAACGATTTCCTGATAGAGATGGACAAGTTCATCAAGGAACATTCCGGCAAGCTCTATGCGCTTTTGGACGGATGCCTCTATGGACGCCGCGAAAAGATTCCGTTCATTCGCGATTGGCGCAAGAAATACAAGCCGACGCTAAAATTCCGCCTGTGCGTGAAACTGCACAAGATTATGGGCAACCAGAAGTAGAATATGAAGGTCGCATACATCAGTAACCTGCCTTTTGCGGATGCGGACTTTCCGCTCGTTCGCGAGATGCAGCGGCAGGGTATCGATGTTTACTTTTTCATTTACGTTTCTATTTACAGCCACCGCGCGACGCTCATAGACATTCCCGAAGTCTACAAGAAGCAGGGAATTTTCCCGGCGACGGTCTACGAAGAATTCAAGGCGTACGAAGGCTACATGGACATGTCCAAGGTCTTCGTGATCAATAGCCTGCACCAATCCGATTTCCATCCGGCGAATATCCGCACCATGCTGTCGCTGGTACGTAAAATCAAGAAGCTGGGAGCCGATTTCGTGAACATCACCTGGCCCCCGCGCCGCAACAAGATGCTCCTGTACCTGCTGCGAAAAAAGTTGGTATTTACCCTGCACGACCCGTTCCCGCATTCCGCAAAGAACAACCGCGAGTTTGAATTTTGCCGCAAGCTGGCGTTCCGCTGGATTCCGAAAATCATCTTGCTGAACGACGCCCAGACGGAAAAATTCTGCGAGGTCTACAAGTTCCCGCGGAACAGGCTTTTCCATGCACGGCTCGGGAAGTACGACTGCATCAATTACCTTTCCGAACATCTTGGTTCCGCCGAAGAATTGCCAGAACAACTGCGCGGCCAGAAGTACATTCTGTTTTTCGGACTAATCGCCCCCTACAAGGGTGTCGAATACCTGTTGCAGGCCTTCAAAAAAATGCAACAGGATTATCCCGATGTAAAATTGCTGATCGCGGGCTCCGGCAAACTGTATTTCGACGAATCCCTGTACAAGGGGAATGCGAACGTAATCCTGATGAACCGCTATATTCCCCTGGCGCAACTGGCTGGCCTGTTGAAGAACGCCCTGTTCACGGTCTGCCCCTACAAGGACGCCACCCAGAGCGGCGTGGTGCAGACTGCATTTTCGATGGGCACTCCGATTGTCGCTTCGGATGTGGGAAACTTTGCCGCCGCAATCGAAGACGGGAAATCCGGCGTGATAGTCCCGCCCTGCGACGCCGACGCCTTGGCACGCGCCATGGCCGAACTTGTCGGCCACCCGGAACGGCTGGAAATGTTCCGGAAGTACATCGCCGGCGAATGGCTCGAAAAGAACAGCTGGGAAGAAGTGGCGAAACAGTACCTGAACTGCTACGAGGCTAGAGTATAATGAAGTTCTCGTTTGTCATCTTGCATTACAACGCCCTGCCCGATACCATCGAATGCATCGATTCGATAAAAAAGTGCGTCGGGCCAGACTGCGGCATAGTGGTTGTCGATAACAAGTCCCCGAACGGGACCGGCGTAGAACTCGACGCGAAGTACCGCGACGACGCGCAGGTGACCGTCATCCTGAATCCCGAAAATGAAGGATTCGCCCGCGGGAACAATGTCGGATTCCGTTACGCGAAGGAGCACCAGGATCCCGACTTTATCGTGATGCTCAACAACGACACCCTGATTTTGCAGGACGATTTTACTGCCCGCGTAGAAAAGGAATACGAACAAAGCCATTTCGCCGTCTTGGGGCCCATCATCAAGACGCCGCACAAGCCCTACAGTTCCAATCCGGGCCCTTCGAAACTGCCGTCGGAAAACTGGTACAAGAAATACGTGCGCAAGGTTTCGTTCAAACTGTTCCTGAACAGAATCTTCGGATTGGATGCCGCCTATGAGTGGCTCCTGCGCAAGCTACTCGGGAAAAAGGACAAGAAGTTCGACGAGTCCCTGCTGGAACGTCGCGCAGAAAACGTACTCCTGCACGGGAGTTTCCTGATTTTCTCGCGAGACTACATTTCAAAATTCGACGGTTTGAACGA
>CACXXH010000049.1 GCA_902771595.1 Fibrobacter succinogenes
CCGCAAAAAATTTTAACAAGGATATTGTTATGGCAAAGATTGCTATTCTCGGTTACGGTAACCTCGGTCGCGGTGTGGAATGCGCCGTGAAGCAGGCTGCCGATATGGAACTCGTCGCCGTGTTTACCCGTCGCGACCCCTCCACGGTCAAGATCCAGACCGCTGGCGTTCCGGTGCTGAACGTCTCCGAAATGGAAGCCTGGAAGGACAAGGTGGACCTGCTCATTATTTGCGGCGGCTCCGCTACTGACCTGCCGGTGCTCACCCCGAAGTATGCTTCCATGTTCAACGTGATCGACTCCTTCGACACGCACGCCAAGATTCCGCAGCACTTCGCTGCCGTTGACGCTGCCGCCAAGGCCGCTGGCAAGATCGCCATGATCTCTGTCGGTTGGGACCCGGGTATGTTCAGCCTGAACCGCGTGTACGCCCAGTCTATCCTTCCGGAAGGCAAGGACTACACGTTCTGGGGCAAGGGTGTTTCCCAGGGCCACAGCGACGCTGTCCGCCGCATCAAGGGCGTGAAGAATGCCAAGCAGTACACCTGCCCGGTCGAAGCCGCTCTCGAAGCCGTGCGTAGCGGTTCCATGCCGGAACTCACCACCCGTCAGAAGCACACGCGCCTTGTGTACGTGGTCGCCGAAGAAGGTGCCGACAAGGCCTATATCGAAAACGCCATCAAGACGATGCCGAACTACTTCGACGAATACGACACCACGGTGAACTTCATCAGCGAAGAAGAATTCAACAAGAACCACAGCGGGCTCGCTCACGGTGGTTTCGTGATTCGTACCGGCAAGACTGGCATGAACAACGAACACACTCACGTGATCGAATACAGCCTCAAGCTCGATTCCAACCCGGAATTCACGACGAGCGTTCTCGTGGCTTATGCCCGCGCCGCTCTCCGCATGAAGGCTAACGACGGCAAGACCGGTTGCTTCACCGTTCTCGACGTGCCGCCTGCATACCTCAGCACTTTGAGTGATGAAGATCTGAGAGCTCATTGCTTGTAAGAGTTTGTTAAAAAAATGCAAAACCAGCCGTTATATAGCGGCTGTTTTTTTTGTATTTTGGGGGAAATGCTAAAGAGTCGATTGTTTTTTTCGTTTGCTTTTGTTTTATCTCTGCTTGTTGTAAGCGGCTGCTCAAGTGATGTTGAATATGGTGAATTGGTGGATTCTCGCGATGGGCAAGTATATAAGACCGTTGTCATTGGCGAGCAAACTTGGATGGCTGAGAATTTGAATTTCATGCCAGCTTCTGATTCTAGTCGATTAAGTCCATTGTCGCCACTCTATCCGCGGACATCTTGCTATGCAGGAAAGGATTCTAACTGCACTAAATATGGACGGCTTTATAGATGGTCGAGTGCAATGGATTCTATCGGGGAATATTCTACGGATGGTAAGGGGTGTGGCTATCGGCGTTACTGCGAACGTTTTGGGCGTATTCGCGGAATTTGTCCAGAGGGCTGGCATCTCCCAAGCGAAGATGAGTTTACGGTTCTTCTCAAAAAAGTTGCACCTTATGGGCGTTCAAATATTGGTGTACCTGATTGGAGGGACGCTGGTTTTCCGCTGATGGTAAAAGGTGCATGGAAAGAAAAGGAGGCGACAAATTTAACGGGATTCTCAGTCTTGCCAGCAGGCCTTCGAGATTTTTATGGTCATTATCGTGATGCTGGTAAACAAGCTTTTTTTTGGACTTCTACGGAAATCAATGGGTGGGCGGCAACAACGCTAATTTTTTATCCAGGAGGATCTCTTCTCTTGGAACGTGGTGGTGAAAAAAGGCTAGACCAATCAGTCCGCTGCATCAAAGACTAAGAGCTTGGCTTATCATTCAAATTTTTTTGCTCACTGCTTGTAGTGTAAGCGTCATCCTGAGGCCACGAAGTGACCGAAGGATCCAGGCTTGCTGACGATGGAAATGTCCCGCCGTTTGGTGTGCTTTTTTCATTTGAAATTCTTTGATAATGCGTTCTTTACGGACTAAATGCGTATGGATGGCGGATTTAGTCTGCTGGATTTTACTTTGTATGTAGCCTTTTTGACCTGTTTGAAGTGTCCTTAGGGCAAAAAAAATAAAAAAAGGACGTGTTTCGGCACTCTTGAATGCATTTTTAGTCATTTTGCGGTTAGTTTGTGTGTGAAATTACGGACTAAATGATACAGGTGGGGGCATTTAGTCTGTTCATTTGGCAAAAAAGGACTTTTTTTCTCGTGAAAGCGCAGAAAAAAATCTATTTTACTTGAAAGAGGGTGTTTTGTGCCATACTTTGTGAAGTATATATTTGTCGCCTTGACGGCCGTTGCTTTTGCCTGTTGTGCGGGGAAAGATTCAACTGCGTCCGGACCGCGAGATGGTACTTTCAAGAGTAATTATCCCGATGGTACGCTGGAACTAGAAGTATCGTACAAGGGAGGCACGCGCGCCATAAGGTATTTCTATCCGTCGGGCAAGTTGCATACCGAGGTCGACACCGCCGGAAACTACCGCCAGTATTTTGAAGACGGCACCCTCGCGATGGAATTCACCGAGAAAGACGGCAAGAAAATCGGCGAAGAGAAGATTTACTACTCCAACGGGAAACTGAATTCTGTGCTCAAGTACAACGATGGCGTGTGCTATCACCGTGACGCTTACTATGGCGATGGCGTGCTTATGTCTGCGTGCGATATTGTGCGGCAGCCCAAGCGGCGCGAAATATGCCAGTCTTTTTATAAGTCGGGCAAGCCGCAGAGGGTGACCGACGCCGACGGGCATTATACGCTTTTCTACGAGAACGGGAATGTGGAAAAGTCCTTCGTCTATCGTGGAGATACGCTTGTCGAGGAACGCTCGAATTATGCTACGGGTCAACCGAAATGGATTAAGAAATATAACGGAGCTTCGATAAAAGAATGCGGCCTTTGTAACTTGCAAGAAGACCTCACGTACTATGCCGATGGTGTTGTCAAGGATTCCTGCTATACAGTAAAGCCGCCCGACTGGGATGGCGAAACGCGCCGCGGCGTGGTGAAGGCCTGCAAACAATTCTATGAGGATGGCGCGCTAAAGTCAGAACCGATTTACCGCAATGGCGAATTGTCGGAAACCAAGATGTATTACCCGTCGGGGAAACTGAAAGAACATAAGGTATACCAAGGTGCCGGAGGCGAGCAGAAGGTTGTATCTGAGACCCGCTATAACGCCGAAGGCCTTGTGTCGCATTCCTGTTTTATGAGTGTTGTGAATCGGAAAGTCTGCAACCGGTTTGGTTCCGAAGGCCAGCCCGTCATGCTTTATTCGGAACGCGATGGAAAGCTGGAAGAAAAAACGTTCTTCGCCAACGGGAACGTGAAATCGGTCCAGATAGACAGTTCCATCGGAAAGCTCTCTTATACACTTTATGACATGGAAGGTGCGGTACTCAGATCGTGCACGACGCTGCATCGTGGTGAAAAGAGTTACGATGTATGCAACACTTACGGAAAGGACGGCTCTCCGCAGGAATTGCGGACGGTGAGGGGCGATACCATCTTTGAACAGAGATTTTTTAAAGAGAAACTGCTTACCCAGTGCGCAATCTTGTGGTACGGCGACAGCTCGGCCCAGTATTGCAAATCTTTCCGCCCTGACGGAGCTTTAAGGGATTCAACGGTGGAAGTTCGCCAGAAAGGTTACTATTCGAGACATGGATATACTTGCGACGAGAAGGGAAACTTTATCCATTATGTCGAGGATGTCGTTATACAGAAGGGAGATCTGTATATTGAAGATGCCAAGTATTGCAAGGTTGTGGAGGGCGAAATTGTCGACTGCAAGGAAGAACATTTCCGGAGGGGCGAAGAATGAAACGATTTTTCCTCTTGCTTGTGATGGCCTTGCTTGCCGCATGTTCTTCTGCCGAAAAGAGAATGGTAGATTCGAACGATGCGCTTATCAAGAATACGGTGCGTGACGGTCTGCAGTGCCGGACGGTATATATCTTGAAGGATCATGGTGGCGTGATGACCTGCCGGGATTCTAGCGGGACAATCCGGTTGATGCGTGACGCCTCTTTTGTGACGCCCTGGGGCCGCGAGGTGGCCTATTATCCAGATGGAAAAATCGCATCGGAAGTATTCTATGAATCGATGTCGGTCATGCCTGCATACAAGAAGGATTATTATAAAAACGGAAACTTGAAGTACGCTGAAAATGCGGCGGGAAAGCGCTCCTACAGGGAAGACGGAACTTTGCTCGAAGTCGATAGCATGGCGGGCGAATGGCACTATACTTACAAGCGGCATAATGCGGGTGAATTTGAAATGGACGGCGGCGCTGTCAAAGAAGAAAAAATACACAAGGGAAGTGATTCGGTTTTTGTGACCACCTATACGCATGCGGGCGAGAAAATAACCGAGTCATTCTATTGCCGCAACGATATGTGGAAAAAGCATTATGATGCTGATGGAAATCTCGAATACTTTATGTCGAAAGGCGATTCTTCTAAGGTCGAGACGGACTATTACCCCGATGGCAAGGTATGGATGGAAAAGACCTTTATGACGATAGACCTCAGCTGGCGTCCCGAAACGGTTGTCTTGACGCGTTTCAGGGAATTTGCCGTGAACGGGGTCGCGCTGCGCGAATACGATTTGGATGTGCGCGACCCGCAGGCAAAACCGGTTTGCCGTTTTAAGAACGAAGCGGGTGAGTTGCTGGAAAGGCCTGCACAGCGCATGGCGATGCCGTACAGCATGCAGGATCACTGCAAGACGTGCGTGTATATTCAGGCTCCCGATCTTCCGGATTATTCTTTCGTAGATAGATGCGCTGTACGGCAGCGTTTGTAGCGACAACTCTCGGCTGTAGTTGTGCGGTTCGTTAGCGGCTGAGTTCCAGCACGTAGTCGGCGGCGTTCACGAAGTCTTGGGCGTGCTCGATGGCAATGACGGTGTGGCCCGCTTCGGTGAGCCCGTGGATTAGCGTAAGAAGGTGCTCAATGTCTTTCTTGTGCAGGCCGCGTGCGGGTTCGTCGAAGAGGAACAGCGTGTTGGGCGCTTTTGCACGGGCGAGCGCGATGGAAAGGCGCAGACGGGCGCGTTCGCCTCCGGAGAGGTGCGCTGTAGTCTGCCCGAGGCGCAGGTATCCGAGTCCCGTGTCGGCGAGCGGCTTCAGTTTGTCCATGAACGGTTTGATGTTCGCAAAAATTTTGCAGGCTTCCGAAATTTCCAGGTCGAGCACATCGGCGATGGAAAGCGACTTGAAGCGCACTTCCAAAATCTCGTCCTTGAAGCGGCGCCCGAGGCACACGGGGCATTCGGTTTCTTCGTAGCCAGCGCTGTCGTACAGCACGCCTTCGCCCTTGCAGTTTTCGCAGCGGCCGCCGGGAGCGTGCGTCGCGAACTTGCTTGCCGTGTAGCCGCGGACTTTGCTTTCGGGGAGTTTCGCGAACAGGTCGCGGAGTTGCGTGTTCAGGTTGATGGCGGACGCGACCGTACTGCGGCGGTTGCCGTGGAAGTCTCCGGTCGAAAGTATGGAGAGCGCCTGGATGCCGAGACGCTCGAACTCACCGGCGCTTGCGCGGGTGGCGATGTTCCTGAACAGGAGCGTGGACTTGCCGCTGCCGCTCTGGCCCGTGATGACGCTGAACTTTTGCACCGGGAATTCTGCCGAGACGGGCTTCATGTCGTACAGCGCGAAGTTCTTGACGGGGATGGCCGCAGCCTTTTTTGCCGTCGTCCCCGTTTTTTTCACCGCCTTCTTGTTATCCCCGCGCTGGCGATCTCCTTGCAATTCCTTGATCCACGTCCCCGTCGGCGATTGCGGATTTTCCAATACTTCCTTAGCGGGTCCTTGGAAAAGAATCGCTCCGCCTTTCTCGCCGGCGCCGGGCCCCATTTCGATAACCCAGTCCGCCTTCTTGATGATGAGCGGGTTGTGCTCGATGAGCACGAGTGTGTTCCCGCGGGACTGGACCTTCTTGAGGACTTTCCAGAGGGCTTCCACGTCGCAGGCGTGCAACCCGCTGGCCGGTTCGTCGAGGACAATCAGGAGGCCGTTCAGGTGGCCTGTCGAGAGGCTCGAAAGCCGGAGCCTCTGGATTTCGCCGCCCGAGAGGCTGTAGCCGGCACGGCCCGCGGTGAGGTAGCCGATGCCGAGTTCGTTGATGGCTTGGATGCGGTCGATGAGCGCGTTGAATGCGGGTTTCTGGTTCGCGAGCAGGCGTTCATCAAAAAGCGCATGCAGTTTCGCTTCGAGTTCCGCGAACGGAGTTTCCAGGATGTCTTTCCAGGTGGAGCCGTCTATGACCGATTGGAGTAAATTCTGCTTGAGGCGCAGGCCTTTGCATTCGGGACATTCCTTTTCGCCGCTTTCGCCGGCCCGCACATTAGCGCTATCGGGTTCGATGCTCCCGGTGCCGCCGCACGCCTCGCATGCGCAAGACCGCGAGTAGGGCGAAAGGTCTTCGGGTTCGAGCGGTCTTGTTTGCCCCGCCCCGTGGTCGGGGCAACGCGGCACCGTGCTGTAAAGCGAGCGCTTGCCGCCGTTATCGAGAATGAGTTCCCCGTGCGTGAGTTTCAGGACGCCATCGACGGCTTCGGCGATGCGGGTGCGCGTGTTCTCGCGGACAATAATGCGGTCTACGACGATGAAAAATTCCTGCGGAACAATCTTGCGCTCGGCTTCCGTGAGGTCGGCGAGCGAGTAGGTCACGCCGTCGGCCATCGCGCGGGTGAACCCCTGCGCCAGGAACACCGCCGAAAGTTTGTCGAGGCTCGCCTTTGCCCGGCGCGGTTCGTTCCCGCTATTGTCATCTCCGACGCCAGTACTTGCACGATGCTGTTCTTTCCCGCCGTTGTCTACCGGGGCGAAAAACTGCAGCTTGCTCCCTTGCGGCAATCCTGCGATTTCTTTTATAATCTCTTCGCGGCTCGTGCTTTCCATGGGCTTGCCGCATATGGGGCAAGCGGGTTTTGCGAATCGCGCGAACAGTGCGCGCAATGTGCCGTCGCATTCCGAAAGGCTCAGCGCATACGATTTTGCGGGTGTTTCCCCGTGGCTTGCCCCGATGGCGAGGCTTGCCGGCAGTCCTTCCGCGCTATCCAGCGGGACAATCCTGCGGCCGCCCAGGAGTTCCGCGGCGAAGGGGGAGAGCGTCTCTAGGTAGCGCCGTTTCGATTCTCCGTGCAGCGTGTCGAGAACCAGCGTCGACTTGCCGCACCCGGAAGGCCCGCACACGACCGTAACGCCCCCCAGCGGGAACTGGGCGTCCACGTTCTTGAGGTTGTGCAGCCTGCACCCGCGTATGGAAATGAAACTTGAACCGGCCACTGGTCACCCAATTGGTAATGTGTAGTGTGGAATGTGTAATGTGAAATGGATAACTTCACATCTCACACTTCACATTTCACATTGTTTACTCCCTGACGGTAAACCGGAGTTCCCCGAACGGAGTGCAGAAATCCAGGTTTTCGAGGTTGTTCTCTTCGATTCCCGTGAACATGCGGTAGCCGCCGCCTATGGAAATCTCGAGCATCTTGGTGATGCGGTAGTTGAAGTGCACCGCCATGTCGGCGATAAAGAAGTAGTCTTCGGTTTCGTAGGCCTCGTCACCGGGTTCGAGCGCGCTCACGGAGCCGCCACCGGCTTGGATAGGTACGGAGACGGAGAACTTGTCGAAGCGCAGCGGGAACAGTTCCACGAAACCGCCGAAGGCCTTGTAGTTCACCAGCTGGTTGTGCTTCACCTTGTGGTTCTCTACGTCGCTCATGATGGACGAAACCCAGAGGCCGGACGAAAACAGCGGGTTGAAATCGATACCGATGCGGAGGTTCATGAAAATGGTGCCGTCGTCGGTAATCATCGAGTTGCCGCCGCCGATGCCGATGAGCGCGCGGATGCCGCTGCTCGATTTTTCGTTTGCGGGGGTGGCATCTCCCATGTCCTTGAGCTCGGCGAAACTCGAGGTCGCCGCGAAGAGCATGAATGTTGCCGCAAAGGCGAACTTCGCCAGGGCGCTAGTTGTTTTTTTCTGTGCGTTCAGCATTGTGGACATCCTCCAGTGTTGCCGTCCAGTTCCACTTCTTTTGCGAAGATTCTGGCCAGTAGCAGATGGTCCATACCAGGCTGTTTGCACACAGGATGATGGACCACACGCCGAAAATGAGGAACAGGAACAGCGGAATAAAGGCCAGTGAACCGTAGAAGATGGACATGCGGGTGACCATCGCCGTCTGGATGAGCATGAGTATCTTCACGTAAATATTGATGGCGATCCAAGAGAATATGGTTGCCATGAGCGAGACGCCGAACAATTTGCGCTTGCTGTAGGGAGGGGAGACTCCCGTTTCGCGCTGCCTGAGGCTTCTTGCCGGCAGGGCGTGGAGCATCAGGAAGATGAGCAGCATGCACGAGAAATGGAACGCGATATACCAGAAGGCGGTGATGATAATCTTGAGCAGTTCCGGCGAGAAGTGGAAGCCGTCCACCACAATCATGGTGAGCACGTCCTGCACGTGGTTCACGAATCCGGCGAACATCCCGATGAAGCCTGCGAAAATGACCAGGAACGGGGTGTAGACCTGGATTTGGCGGATGAGCGTTCTCGATGTCTTGACTTCCCACACGACGTTGAAGTTGGTTTCCAGGCTACCGAACGCAAGTATGAAAGTCACGAAAAGGCCAAGGGCGCCAATGAACCCGAGCTTTCCGATGGGGACGTGTTCGGCGTTCTTGACGATATCGATTATCGGTTCCGTGGGCCAGTCCAGGTTGAGCACGTCGAGGACGATGGGCAGGTAGTCGCTCATGAAGTTGCCGAAACCTACGGCGAGCGTAATCGAGGTGAGCAGGATGAGCAGGGGGACGACGGCCACAAGCGTGGTGTAGGTGAGGCTTGCCGCGCGTGTCATTCCGTGGTAATACAGGAACGACTTGCCGGTTACGACAATGACCCTTACAAAAGCTGGGGACCGATCGGCTAGGGAGTCGAAGAGCCATTCCCAGGAAAAGTTTTTCCACCAGTTGGGCATAATTGGTGCGAAATTTAGAAAAAGGAAAGTGGTTTCGGACATTTTCTTGTGATTAACTCCACATTTTAGCGCCAAAATCGTAAAAGTGTAGACATTTTATTTTTGCTACAATTGTCAAAAATGTTGAAATTTGTAAATATTGGTTAAATTTGTTGACTTTTTATTGTAAAATAAATTATATTAAACATGATCCGGTTTTTTGTGTTTGGAATTAGATTAATAGAAGGCCGGATAGACATTAATGTGGGATTGATTATGAACTCGTTTTACACGAAAAAATCGAGAATTATGAGGTCGGCGCTCGGTATCGCGCTTGCTCTTGGGCTCGCTGCCCCTGCCGCTGCGGCGGATCGCCAGATGGAAAGGCTTTCGCGTGGGCTTACGGTCGCGAACGTGGGTTCGGGTGTGCTCGTGAGCTGGCGCCTGCTTGGTACGGAATCTCCGGATACCGAGTTCAACCTGTACCGCGATGGCGAAAAAATCGCCACCATCGGCAAAACTGCCGGCACGAATTACCTCGACAAGAGCGGAAAGGCGACATCCAAGTACACGGTGGCTGCCGTGGTGGGCGGCAAGGAAGGCGAAAAGGCTGCTGCCGAAATCGTCTTTACCGATTCGAAAAAGGATGGCAACGTCAATTTCCCCTACAAGGTTTTAAAGCTCGATGTTCCGAAATCGCAAAAGATGCCGGACGGCTCGACGTGTACCTACACCCCGAACGACATGAGCGTGGGTGACCTCGATGGCGACGGCCAGCTGGATTTGGTCCTCAAGTGGGACCCGAGCAACGCGCAGGACAACTCGAAGGATGGCTATACGGGCACGGTGTTTGTCGACGGCATGAAGCTTGACGGCACCCGCCTCTGGAGAATCGACCTCGGCAAGAACATCCGCGCCGGTGCGCATTACACGCAGTTCATGGTCTACGACCTCGATGGCGACGGAATTTCCGAAATCGTGATGAAGACTTCCGACGGTACGGTCGACGGCAAGGGAAAGGTGATTGGCGACGCAAGCAAGGATTACCGGACGTCTGGCGGCCGCATTATGAGCGGCAACGAGTACCTGACTGTTTTCAACGGGCGCACGGGTGAAGAAGTGACCACGATTGACTATTGGCCCAAGCGCAATATTACGAATTCCTGGGGTGACACCTACGGCAACCGCAGCGAACGCATGCTTGCGGCGGTGGCCTACCTTGACGGCGTGCATCCGAGCGTTATCATGAACCGCGGTTACTACACGATGGCCTACCTTGTCGCTTACGATTTTGACGGCAAGAACCTCAAGGAACGCTGGAAGCATACGTCCGACAGGTCTGGCCAGGGCCTCTACGGCGAAGGCAACCACAACCTTTCTGTGGGTGACCTCGACGGCGACGGCAAGGATGAAATTGTCTTTGGCGCTGCGGCGCTCAATTCCGACGGGACGCTCCGTTACCGTACGGGCTTCGGTCACGGCGATGCCATGCACCTCTCCGACATGGATCCGGACAATCCGGGCCTGGAACTCTACGACGTGCATGAGGACAAGCAGAACAAGTATAGCGAGGAATACCGCGACAAGGACGGCAAGGTCCTCTGGGGGACGACCCAGACCGAGGCCGGGAACGTGGACAACGGTCGCGGTATGGCGGCCGATATCGATTCCACGAATCGCGGTTTCGAGATGTGGTCCGGCACCAGCAAGGGCGCCCGCTCCGTCAAGGGGAAGGTCGTCACCACGACGGGCCTTTCGCAGAATTTCCGTATCTACTTCGATGGAGACCTGCAGGACGAACTGATGGATGCTACTGGTAGCCCGACGGTGGAAAACGGCGGCGCTACGGGCGGAAAGATCGAAAAGTACAATTCCGGCAAGAAGACTTTGGACCGCCTCTTCAGTTTCTACAGCGTGGAAGGTGCTTCACTCAACAACTGGACCAAGGCGAATCCCTGCATCGTGGCCGACCTCTTTGGCGACTGGCGCGAGGAATTCATCGTGCGTTCTGGTTCCGACCCTTCGAAGGTCATTGTCTTCACGACTCCGTTTACCTCGCCCTATCGCGTTTACACGCTGATGCACGATTCGCATTACCGCGTCTCGATTGCCTGGCAGAACGTGGCCTACAACCAGCCGCCTCACTTGGGTTACTACCTGCCCGATGCGGTGAAGTCGCTCAAGCAGCCGGATATTTATGTGGTGGGCGAGGGCCCTGCCGTAATCGATACGACTCCGGTGGTGAACAACGGAAAATCTGAACTTGATGCCTCCACACCGAAGGATGGCGATGGCGTTACGGAAAAGAGTAACGAAGGCTTCCTCAAGAACGGCTATTACAACTTCACCAATTCGATTTCGAGTTATGGTACTTGGGAAATCTTCTCCAAGACCGCGGCCAAGACGACTCTCACGATCCGCTTTGCCAACGGCGGCCAGGATGCGCGCAACATGTCGCTGAACGTGAACGGTTCTTCTGTCGGTACGGTCAGTTTCCCCTCGACGGAAGCCTCCTGGACGACGTATTCCGAGGCGAAGGTCGACGTGAAGCTCGAAGCCGGCGTGAATACGTTTACGTTCAAGTCGCTCACGAGCGAAGGCGGCCCGAATTTCGACATGTTCACCTTCGGTATCGACGGCGTGGAACTCTACGACGGTACGCAGAAGTTGCCCGATGCCATTGCGGTGGCCGCTCCCGGCGTGAGCGGGGTGCGCTTCGATCCGGCGACCGGTGCACTGTTCACCCCGAAGGCTGGTTTAGCCGAGGTGTATTTCTACGACATGGCGGGTAACATGCGCTTGGGCGTTTCTCGGAACGTTTCGGCCGGGACGACTTCGATGGCGATTGACCGTAGCGTGCTCCCGAAGGGCATGTATGTCGTGAAGGTCAAACTGAATGGCGCTTTGGCTGTAAGTCAAGTTGCCACGTTTGCGAAATAGATTATCTTTGTTGGTTGGTGCTCAGGATGTTTCTGGAATAATCTTTTTCAGTTAAGGCATTGAATAAGTCTGGAGAAATTATGACAAAACATTCCCGTCTCGGTTTCCTTGCGGTTGTTCCGGCGCTGCTTTTGGCGCTGCCGCTCCAATCCTTCGCTCATCCCCGTCAGCTGGAGGCCATTGACCGCGGCCTGCTTGTCTCGAACGTAGGCAAGTCCGGCATGCTCGTCTCGTGGCGCCTGTTGGGTACGGAAGACCCCGGGACGGAATTCAACCTCTACCGCGACGGAGAAAAAATCGCCACCATCGGGAGCACTGCGGGTACCAACTACCTGGATTCTGCCGGCAAGGTTACGTCCAAGTATACGGTGGCTGCCGTAGTCGACGGCAAGGAAGGCGCGAAGAAGGGAGCCTCGTTCGTCATGGATTCGACGGTGGTGTACAACGGACGCACCTTCCCGTATAAGGTGCTTAAGCTGGACCGTCCCGCAAGTCAGGTGATGCCTGATTCCGCAAATACGGTCTGCGGTTACTATCCGGACGACATGAGTGTCGGCGACTTGGATGGCGACGGTGAATATGAACTGATCGTGAAGTGGTTCCCGGACAATTTCAAGGACAATTCGCAGCAGATGGAAGGCTCGTATACGGGAACGGTTTTCCTCGATGCCTATAAACTCGACGGTACAAAGCTTTGGCGCATAAGCCTCGGCAAGAACATCCGCGGTGGTGCGCACTACACGCCTTTCCAGGTGTATGACTACGACGGTGACGGCAAGGCCGAAATTGTCATGAAGACCGGCGACGGAACCATTGACGGCAAGGGCAAGGTCATCGGGGATTCTACGAAGGATTACCGCAATAAGTCGGGGATTATTATTACGGGGCCGGAATACTTGACGGTGTTCAGGGGTAGCGATGGCGCCGAAATCACGACGATTGACTACCTCCCGTCGCGCGATATCAGAAATTTTGGCCCCTATGATTCGCTGGGTCTCAACTGGGGTGATACCTACGGTAACCGCTGCGACCGCTTCTTGTCGGCGACGGCTTATCTCGATGGCGTTCATCCGAGCTTGATTATTGCCCGCGGTTACTATACGGCGGCCTATGTGGTGGCTTATGACTTTGACGGCAAGAACTTGAAGCAACGCTGGTTCCACAAGTCTGAAACACCGGGCGAGGGGCTCTTTGGCCAGGGCAACCTCAATATCGTTGTCGGTGACCTGGATGGCGACGGCCTCGATGAGATTGTGTATGGGTCTGCTGCCCTGAATCACGACGGAACCCTCCGTTACTCGACTGGGCTTGGTTATGGCTATGCCGCCTATGTCGGCAATTTTGACCCGGATCACGCGGGCCTGGAAGTTTGGGCGATTCACTCGCATTTTGATAGTTCCCGCTATGTCGCTGAACTTCGCGATGACAAGGGTAAATTCCTGTTTGGTGACTTGTCTCCCATGCAGAAGGAAAATGGACGTGCCATGGCTGCCGATATCGATTCCACAAGCCGCGGTTACGAGTTGTGGTCTTACGTGCCGAGTGAAATGCATTCGGCCAAGGGAACGCCGATTAAGCTCTCTGATTCCCTCGATCCGGAAGATCCCTATCTGGGGCGCGTGATTCCGACGAGCTTCAGGATTTATTTCGACGGCGACCTTCAGGACGAACTCCTGAACGGTCCGGTTGTGAGCAAGTTTAATCAGCAGAATAGGAAAATCGAAACCTATTTTGATGGCGAGACATCGCTTGGGTTGATTGGAAACCAGAGTGCGAAAAATTACCCGAACCTGGTGGCGGACCTCTTTGGCGACTGGCGTGAAGAAATGATATTCCGTTCGGAAAGCGATTCTTCCAAGATTTACATATTCTCTACTCCGGTGACGACTCCGCACCGCCTTTACACGTTGATGCACGACGCTCAGTACCGTCAGGCGATTGCATGGCAGAATACGGCTTACAACCTGCCGCCGCATCCGAGCTACTACCTGCCGGACATGGCCAAGAAGCTCACGAAGCCCAACGTCTATGCCGCGGGCGACAATGAATATGCGGAGTACCCTGATGCGGTGCTTACCAAGATGGGAGCCGGCAAGGAAAAGCAGACGGTGACTCTGGGCGAAAAGATTATATCGTTCGGCTACTACTACTTGTTCTGTGATAGTGTCGAGACGGAAGGACTTCCGCCAGGATTGTCCGCGAGGGTAGACAGGGAGGAGCTCGCCCTGAAGATTTCGGGCAAGCCGTCCAAGGCGGGCAAGTATGCGTTTACGGTGAAGACCGTGGGCCACAAGGCGGGAAGCGCATCTGCCAAGGGCGAAATCGTCGTGAAGGACGCGGTTTCCGAACCCATTCCGCTCGTGAATTTCGAAGGAGGCGTGAATTACAGCCCGATGACGGGAACGCTTCACACTCCGGTTGCGGGCTTTGCCGAAATACAGTTCTACGATGTCTCCGGTACCCTGCGCGGCTCCGTTTCGGGCCATGTGACGGCGGGCGAGTCTGTGCTGGCGCTCGAACGCGGCGTGCTTTCGGGCGGAATGTATGTCGTAAACGTGAAGCTGGATGGAAAAACCATGCAGCGAGGATTGTTTAGAATAAAAAAATGAACGAATAGATAAAAGGGATATGGGTTGTATGAATTGCTTCGCTAAAATCTGGCAGTCAGCCGTAATCGCTTCGATGTTTGTCGCTCCGCTTGCGCTGGCGAAGGTGACCATCTACATGTGTGGTGATTCCACCATGCAGGACTGGAATGCCGGTTATTACCCCAAGCAGGGGCAGGGCCAGGATTTCCATTTCTGGTTCGACCCGGCCAAGGCTACGGTCGTGAACCGTGGCCAGGGCGGCATGTCGCTCGGTGGCGGTGGTAAGGCCAAGGATGGCAGCACTGCTGTCGGTTATTACGATATGTTCTTCAAGAAGGGCTGTTCCAACGGGAACTGCATTGCCGAAAAATTGCAGGCGGGAGATTATGTTGTCATCCAGTTCGGGATTAACGACATCAATTACAGTACCGAGGATTTTTTCAAGTCCAACATGAAAAAGATGGTCGACGATGTTCGTGCCAAGGGGGCGAACCCCATCATCATGAGCCCTATCCGTCGACTGTATTACGATTCCCCGACGCAGATTCATAACAGCTATCGCGGCTACCCGGCGCTTAACCAGCAACTAGCCAAAGACCTGAATGTTCCGTTCATCGACATGAGCGAGATGGTCGCGAACTATATGATTTCGGTGGGAGAACAGTATGCGGCCCAGTTCATTTTCAACTATGCGACGAGCGCGGAATACAGTACCATCCAGTCAGGTAAGGACCAGACGGACCAGGTCCACTTGCAGATGAACGGTGCGAACGCTTTCGGGCGTATCATTACCGAACAGATGCGTGCGCATTCCGATTCGGTGGTGAAAAAACTCGGTGACTACATGGCGCCCATGTACCAGGTGGCTGTCAAGGTAAGCCCCGAGGGAGCCGCCGAAGCGACATCGATAAATGCCTACTATCCGCAGGGTATGACCGTCATGCTCAAGACAATTCCGAAGAGCGGAAAGAAGTTCCTGGGATGGTACGACGGCAACGGCAACAAGGTCGGCGCTTCGAGCCGCTCCGAGGTGAAGTCCCCGTACATTCATACGTTCGTGATGGGGAATGCCGCGACTCAGTATACGGCCGTCTATGAAGGCGGTTCGGCGCAGAAATACGAAGGTGACGGGGCCGCCCTCAAGGCATTCCCGATAACGACTCCGAAGAGCCTCGACGACGTTACGTTCATTCCGTTCACTCCGATGGAAGGAACGGAACAGATTGATGTGAAGGTCGACAAGGATATCAAGAAGTTCTTTGACGCCTACAAGCCCGATACGGGAATCGGAACTTCGGATACCAACTGGGCGCATACGGGGCTCGGTTTCTTCAACGTGGCGAACGAGGTGAATTCCTTTGCAAGCTACAAGATGAAGTTCCCGGGTGCGGGCAACGTGACGCTTGCGGTGCGCTATGCGAACGGCGGAAATTCGAACCGCACGTTCAATGCTTATCTCGATCACGATTACATAGTGAACGCCCCGCCTACGGGTGGCTGGGAAAACTGGGATACCGCCTATGTGGTGATGGATGCGCCGCTTGGCGAAGCCGAACTCAAGTTTATTTCGCTTACGAGTGATGGAGCGCCGAATATTGATGCCTTCGGGTTTAGCATTGACGGCGTGTGCCGTGTGAGCGAAGGCTGCGCTGATACTATTGATGTTATGTTGCCCAGGCCTGTTGCTGCGGTGGGTACGGACTTGCGTGGCGGCATGCTAACGCTTTCGCATGATGCCGACGTGAGCGTATTCGACATGCGCGGCCGCCTGGTGGTTCGCAAGGCGATGGCTGCGGGCGAGGTGGACCTCTCTTCGCTCGTGCGTGCAAATGGCCTGTACCGCGTTGTGGTTCGTGATGGAAATTCGAAATTTGTAGCAACGTATGCGAAGGTGAGGTAATTATGAAGGGAATGTTGAAATTCCTCATCGCTGCTGCAGTGTTCGCGGGTGTCGCCGTGAGCGATTCTACCAGTTTTACGATTCACGTGGCGGGCGATTCGACCGTCCAGACGTACAAGGATAACGTTTATCCGCAGACGGGTTGGGGTCAGGTGATTGGATACTTCTTTGATGGTGCCCGCGTGAAGGTCAATAATGCCGCTCTCGGTGGGCGCAGTTCCCGCACTTTTATCGAGGAAGGCCGCCTGGACGGAATCATGAAAGCGGCGCAGAAGGGCGACTACTTGTTCGTGCAGTTCGGCCATAACGACCGCGATTACAGTAAGGCCGCTCGTTATGTTGAACCTTCTGAGTTTCCGGGTTACATCCAGAAGTTCGTGGATGCGGGCGTAAAGAAGGGCGTGAACGTCATTCTGGTTTCGCCGATGAACCTGAACGGTTCGCGAAATGTGTTCTCGACGGGTAACAACAACTACGATGCCCGCGGCATGATGCAGACGGTCGCGAAGAACAACAAGATTCCGTTCGTCGATCTGAACATGAAGTCGTACAACACGTACAACACGACGTACAAGAACATCCCGGATTACGTGACGCGCTACCTGTACAAGAAACTGGAGAAGGGCGAGTACCCGAACTTCCCGGACGGCGTGAACGACGGGACGACGCACTTCCAGGAGATGGGCTCGATGGGCCATGCTCAGATGATTTGCGAAGAGCTGGAAGAAAACCTCAAGAGCAACACGAATCTCTCTGCCGAGGCGAAGGCCGCGCTTACGACGCTTGTCTCCGCTATCAAGCCGCGCTACACCATCAAGGTGCAGACTAACCTTTCGAATTACAACGGGCTCATTACGCAGACGCAGTATTTCCCGGCGGGTTCCCCGATGACGCTCCGCGTGACGCCCAACGGTCAGACGTTTGAAAAGTGGGTGGACGACGACTGCAACGAACTTTCGACCAAGCAGATTTATTACGGCTTCAAGACGAAGGCGCGCAACATCACCTACACGGCCATGTTCAAGGGCGGTTCCGCTTGCCAAAAGATTGAACACGGCGAAGAAGGGGAGAGCGGCGACGGCCCGAATTCTTCGAGTTCCGGCGGCCCGCAGTCTTCCAGTTCCATCGACCAGAAACTTTGCTTTGACGGTGTGGCCGATACGGTGTGGCGTTCCCCGATAGACATGTCGAGGCCCGAACTGGGCGACGGCACGACGGACTCGAACCACGAGGGATTTACTGGCCAGGGATTTTTCAATCTCGAAAACAGCGCCTACAGTACGGCTACGTACAACGTGACCTCCGACCAGTCGGCATCCAATGCGCGCATGATGGTGCGCTACGCCTTTGACGGTGCTTCCAATCGGGACATGAAGATTACGGTAGACAATGGTACCTACGATGTCGCGTTCCCGCCGACGGGCGGCTGGACGAAATGGGATACGGTCTATGTCGAGGACGTGTGGTTGGATGCGCTTGATTTCAAGGTGAAACTCGCTTCGACGACATCGGATGGCGGCCCGAATATCGACATGATTGCCTTCGACATCAAGGGCGTGTACCGCACCGGATGCAAGCCTGCGAAGGTGATGAATGACCCGGATACGTCCATTATCCGCATCGCGCCTGTCCGCAGTTTTAATGTACGGCCAGCAGCAGGCAAGCCGTTCAATGCGCTTGGCCGCGAGGTTCCCGCATCTGAGCTGCGGCGCAACTTCCCTGCCGTAAAGACGTTCCGCAATTGATTCTGGGATGGAGGGCGTGCGCATGATTACACGATTTTCAATGTGGACTTTTTTATAGTGCTTATTGTGGACTAATTTGCTATATTCCTTTAAAAAACCGAAATAGGCGAATTTTACATCATGATTAATCTTTTTGAATATCTGAATTACCGGGAATTTTTGCGGGATGCCTACGAGGAGCGCCATGCGACGGACTGGCGCTTCAGTCATCGCTATATAGCTGACCGCGCGGGATTCGATGGTTCGATGTTCAACAAGATTTTGCAGGGGAAGCGCAACCTTACCGAACGCATGGTGAGCGTCTTTGCCGAAATTTTCTGCCGCGATATGCGGGAGAGGACGTATTTCGCCAACATGGTTGCCTTTAACCAGGCGAAGACCCATTCCGAGAGCCGCAAGTACCTCGAAAAACTCGTTGCGACTAAGGAATGCAAGGTCGAGGATTTGGCGAAGGACCAGTTCGAATATTTTGACCACTGGTATCATGCCGTTATCCGCGAACTGGTGACTTTCTACCCCTATGTGGGCGATGACGCTGCCCTCGGGCTCATGGTGCGCCCGCCGATTTCGGCATCGCAGGTGCGCTCGTCGATTGCGCTTCTCGAACGCCTCTCGATGATAAAGAAGAACCCTGATACGGGTTTGTACGAGCAGACGCAGGGGCTGATTTCTAGCGGGTCGAAATCCTACGGCACGGCGGTGAATTCGTATATCCAGCAGAACCTGAATGTGGCGCAGACGGCCATGGATCGTTTTGACAATACGGAACGCAATCTTTCGACGCTCGCCTTCGCCTGCAACGAGGAAATCTACGGCGAACTCGTCGAGATGGTGCGCCGCTTCCGCAGGGAAGTGCTTGCGAAAGTGTCGCAGTGCGATAAACCCAACCGCGTTTTCCAGCTGGGGATGCAACTGTTCCCGCTTTCGGATCCGTATCCGCCACCCAAGCGCAGGGGACGCAGGCGTCGTATCCGTGGCGAGGCGCAGGTGGAATCGACTCCGGATGGCGCGGAGACGGAGGGCGCAGATGATGTCTAGTTTGTTCAAAATATGCGGACGCCTGCACGGAATTGCCTCCGGAACTCTAGCGGCAAGTGCTGCGGCTTTGTTTGGTGCTGGCCTGCTTTCGGCCTGCAGTAACGACGGAAAGGTTGCCGGCGGTACCGAGGCAGAATCGACGATTGCCTTGCAGGTTCAGCTTGCGGACGGAACGCCTGCGGGCCATTCGCGCGTGCGCATGCTTCCGGAAGATTTCTTGAGCGACGGCGAATCCCTTGCCGAATGGACGGAATCGGATGAGAGCGGTTTCGTGGAATTTTCTGCCGAGCCGGGAAAGTATGCGGTGGAAATCCGTAACGTGAAGGGCTCGAATGCGGCGGGTGCGGTGCTCAATATCAGTCTCGACACGAACGACACGGCAATTGATACCGTCAAGCTGGGTGAACTTTCTTCTATCGAGGGCTTCGTCGTGCCAGGCTCGGCTTTGTCCGTGGTTCGCATTGTCGGACTCGACCGCTTCGTCGTTCCCGACAGTACGGGGCATTTCGTCATCGATTCTCTCCCGGCAGGGAATTTCAAGGTCAATTTCGTCGATTCGCTGGAAAACAATTCTGTCACATTGAAATTCGCTCCGGGTGATACGTTGTATGTGGACTGCTCCGACCCGGATTCCGAAATCAAGGTGTTCAAGCAGCCTGAACCGGATGCGAGCAAGTATCCCGACAAGGACTGGGGCGAACATGCGGCGTTGCTTTCTCAAATTGAAGGCTATGCCGTCGGTACTCTCGGAGCCGCGGGCGTTACCGATAGCCTGGGTGAAATTTCCAAGGCGGAAGGCGAAATCTGCATCGTGACCACGACGGAAGACTACCTGATTGTCGAGGATACCACGGAGGTGGACTCTGCCGGTGTCGCTGCGACGAAGGCAGTAATTGCTCCGGGCTCGTTGCGTGAGTGCGCCTATAAGGATGGCCCCACGTGGGTGCTGTTCGAGAAGAGCGGTACTTACAACCTGCAGTCCCCGCTCCGCCTCAAAAAAGACAAGACCATCGACGGTCGCGGTCGCGACATCCGCATTGCGGGCTTGGGAATCTTGACCGATGTCTCGAGCAACCTGATTTTCGAGAACCTCACGTTTACCGCACCTGCGATTACGGTGCTCGACACGAGTTCGCGCCGTGCGCTTTCTATCCATAACGGTTCGCACCATATCTGGGTGGACCACTGCACCTTCGAGGAATACCCGCTGGTGGAACTCGACGTGAAACGCGGCTCCTACGGCGTGACGGTCTCGTGGTCGCGCTTCGAGAATGCGCAGACGGGTGTGCTCTTCGGGCTTCCTGCGGATATCATCAAGGAACCGGACCAGAAGCTCACCATGCATCACAACTACTTTGTGAACCTCTCGGAAAATGGTATTCGCGCCCATGGCGGTTCACTCCATGCCTATAACAACCTCTTCGCCGACATGGAGTCCGCTGGTATCGAATGTGCCGATTCGGCGAAATGCTTCATAGAAAGCAATGTATTTAACATTGCAGAGGCCGTTTCCCTGTACAGTCTGGCCGATGCGGACGGTGTTCCGGTCGATACGACCTTCGGCTTTGCCAATATGCAGGGCAACAGACTTATGGCGGGGGACGAGGGGGCCGCAGCGGATTCGCTCGGCTACAAGCCCGATTACAAGTACAGCGCCGATATCGCCGATGCGGACAATGCCTGGTTCGTAAAAATCGATAGCGGGGCCCGTTAGCCGGTCGATTTTAACAGCGTTTAGCTTTTTTTACTATATTTGGGCCGTACAAAATCCCAAGGAGTAGCTAAATGCTCAAATCTACACTGCAACAGACCGATCCGGAAATCTACAACATCATCCAGGAAGAAGCCGAACGCCAGGAATACGGCATCGAGCTCATCGCTTCCGAAAACTACACCTCCAAGGCAGTCATGGAAGCCATGGGTTCCGTGCTGACCAACAAGTACAGCGAAGGCTACGTTGGCAAGCGCTACTACGGTGGTAACGAAGTGATCGACAAGATGGAAGCCTTGGCCATCGAACGTTGCAAGAAGCTCTTTGGTTGCGACCACGTGAACATCCAGCCGCTGTCCGGTTCTCCGGCCAACGCCGCTGTGTACTTCGCCGTCCTCAAGCCGGGTGACAAGGTCCTCGGCCTCAAGCTCGACCACGGTGGACACCTTTCTCACGGCCATCCGGTGAACTTCTCCGGTATGCTCTACAACTTCGTGCAGTACGAAGTCGACAAGGAAACGGGCCGCATCGACATGGACAAGGTCCGCGAAATCGCCCTCCGCGAAAAGCCGAAGATGATCCTCGCCGGTTTCTCTGCCTACAGCCGTAACCTCGACTGGAAGCGCTTCAAGGAAATCGCTGACGAAGTCGGCGCCCTCACCATGGCTGACATTTCTCACGTCGCTGGCCTCATTGCCGGTAAGGCAATCGATTCTCCGGTGCCGTACTTCGACATCGTGACGACCACGACCCACAAGACTCTCCGTGGCCCGCGTTCCGCTATCATCATGTGCAAGGACCGCACCATCCAGAAGATGGTGAAGGGCGAACTCAAGGAAGTTTCCCTCGCCAAGGAAATCGACAAGGGCGTGTTCCCGGGCATGCAGGGTGGTCCGCATGACCACATCAACGCCGGTAAGGCCGTTGCATTCCTCGAAGCTCTCCAGCCGGAATTCCAGGTCTATGCAAAGAACGTCATCAAGAACGCTCAGGCCATGTGCGCCGAAATGCAGAAGCTCGGCTACAAGGTCATCAGCGATGGCACCGACAACCACCTCATCGTGGTGGACATGACCTCCAAGGGCGTTTCCGGTAAGGAAGCCGAAGTGGCCATGGAAAAGGTCGGCATCTCCTGCAGCCGTTCTACCATCCCGTTCGATCCGCGCAAGCCGATGGATCCGTCCGGTGTGCGTCTCGGTACTGCCGCTATCACGACCCGTGGCTTCGACGAAGAAGACACCCGCGAAGTGGCCCGCATCATCGACCGCGCTATCCAGGCCAAGGACGACGATGCCGCTCTCGCCAAGATCCGCGAAGAAATCGTGGCTCTCTGCAAGAAGCATCCGCTGTACAAGTGACACGACAGTGTCATCCTGAGCGGAGGCGCATAGCGCCGAAGTCGAAGGATCCAGACCAGAATATTGGCGGCCCGTTAAAACGGGTCGCTTTTTGTATGTAGTAATGCACAAAATTGCCAAAGTGGCGGTGAACCAGCCCAAAAAATGTATAATTATAGAATTCATGAGGCTTTCTATGAATCGTTCTTTTGCCTTTTTTGCTTTGCTTGCGTTCTCGTTTGCGATGAACGCTTGTGACTCCAATTCTGAGATTGGAACTATGACCGATTCCCGCGATGGTCAAACCTACAAGACTGTGAAAATCGGCAATCAGGTTTGGATGGCGGAGAACCTCTATTTCAAAACGGATAGCAGTTGGTGCTTTAAAGACGAGGAGTCGAACTGCCAGAAATACGGAAGGCTT
>CACXXH010000050.1 GCA_902771595.1 Fibrobacter succinogenes
GATTAGGAGTTCCGCCTTCAAGCGTTTCTTTTCGCGTTCTTGCTTCTGCACGTCGGTGAACAGGTCGAAACCTTCGTTGCTTTCGTCCACCACGTCAATTGCCACGAGGTTCAGGCGGCGCACCGTAAGCGCAGGGTTCACGATGCGGTCATAAAGGTTCATCACCGCTTCGGCAAAAGCGGACTGCGAACTGGAATAATGCCCGAGGGATGCCGTGCCGTGAGCGGGCTTCGGAATCGTACGTCCGTAAAAATCAACGACCGTCTCGCCGTGGTAAATGCCCTTGTCCACGTTTTCGCGGTCATAACCCACCGTAAGCACCATTCCCTTCGCAACCAGGTTGTGCTCGACCAGCGCCATCGAGACGGTATCGACCATCTCGCGCACCACGAGGCGCGCCTTCTCGAAGCTGTACGGGTCCTGTAGAACCTGGCCCTCGCCGGTACTGCGGCTCCGGGGTTTCGCCTTCTTGATATCGGCAATCGAGCAGGGTTCATAACCCCATGCATGGTCGATCAGGATTTCCGCATTCACGCCAAACATCTTGTACAGCGCATCAGGGTTCTTCACGCTCACACGCGCGATATCGCCCATCGTGCGAATTCCTCGGCCACCATTCAGGTTGCATTTTTCAAGGCGCGCCGCAATCCCGCGGCCCACCTGCCAAAAGCTCGTTATCGGCTGGTGCGACCAGAGCTGCCTGCGGTAACTCATCTCATCGAGTTCCGCAATGCGCACGCCATCGGCGTCGGCATCCACGTGCTTCGCCATGACATCCATCGCAATCTTGCACAGGTACAGGTTCGTGCCGATTCCGCCCGTCGCCGTGATTCCCGTGGTCGTAAACACGTCCTGGATAATCGTCTTCGCCAATTCGCGCGCGGGCTTCTTATACAATTTCAGATAACGCGTCAAGTCCAAAAAACATTCGTCGATGGAATAGGCGTGAATATCCTCGGCGCTCACGTACTTCAGGTAAACGTTGTAGACCTTCGTGGAATACTCCACGTACTTGGCCATCTGCGGTTTCGCAATCAGGAATTCGACCTTCTCGCCCGTGCGGCGTTCCACCTCGCGCAACTTCTGGTTCACCTCGAAAAGGCGGGCTCGTCCCGGAATCCCGTAAGCCTTCAGGGCAGGCGTCACCGCGAGGCAAATCGTCTTCTCGGTGCGGCTCTCGTCGGCCACCACGAGCTTCGCCCTCAACGGGTCAATGCCCCGAAGGATGCATTCCACCGAGGCAAAGAAAGACTTCAAGTCTATGGCTGCGTAAGTCCGATTTTCCACACTTGAAATATAGCCTACATCGTTCCCGAGTCAAGTCCCTTCACGGGAATATAGCGCACGGAACCGTCGGCAGAGATAATCATTGCGACCCCGGCCATGTAATTGACCCAGCGGTATTTTTCGTAATAGCGCACGTTCGCATGCCCGTCGGTCGTGTACGCGAGCAGCGGCACCACCAGGTAGTCGTGCGTGCACATTACGTTCACGCGCTTCATGCTCGAGATGTTCGCAAGAATCTCATCCTTGAGCAACTGCTCGCTGCGCGTCTCCAAATCGTAGAACGCATCATCGTACGCACCGGTAAAGGCATACCTGGAGTACACTTCCCAACCGCCTTCGGAATCCACGTAGGCGTCGGCCTTGTCGGCATCTTTCACGTACCAGGCGCCGTCCATGTACGGGAGGACATCGAGGCTGTAGTTCGCCTGTCCCTTGCCCTGCGCGATTCCCTCGCAGGTTTCCTGCGTGCGCGTGTAGCCCGAATAACCGAAATAGAAATCTTCCTTGCCGACGGCGGCAATGCGCTCCCCGAGTTCGCGGGCATACTTCTTCCCATTATCGGTCAGGTGGCCGCTCGGGCCCGTATCATTCGTGCGTTCGCTGTGCCGGATGATGAATACCGCCTTCTCGTTAGACTTGAGGTTCGCATACACCTCCGCGATATCGGTAAAGCCGTCGGCCTCCTGCGGGGTCGCGACGCGCCACTTGCCGCTATCGAAAATGTAGTAGGTGTCGTGATTCACGCGGCCTTCGCGAATTTCGCGGTCGTATTCCCCCGCACCAAAGCCCGCGGTATCCTTCTCGATGGCGGTCGCGACGCGCCACTGGAATCCATTCGCATCGCAGATGAACCGCACCCGCGAATGGTCCGCATGCTCGTAGTCGTTCGCGAAATAAACGCTCTGGCCCTGGTTCACGTACGTGACCTTCCCCGCATTCGACGCGCCACACGGTTCAAACCCGTAGGCAATCGGGAAGAACGCCCGCATGTACTTTTCGAAATTCGGGACAGGCCCCACGCCCCATGCCGACACGTTGTTCCTGATGTCGTTATACTTCCAGCTGGAATCCATGCCCACGACCCAGTCCGCAATCTTTATTTTCCAGTTCGGGTCGTTCCACACGCCGTCGCCCTTGATGTCTTCGGCGAGGTTGTTGATGAGATTCATCATGTCGCCTTCATTGCGGTCGCCCTGAAGCATCGCCGCGATGGCGAGGAGCGCCGCATTGTAATCCGTATTCCCGACCAGGTCCAAATCCTCGGCGACAGGCTTTTCCATGCGACCATCCGTGTAAAAGTTCTGCGAGTAGAGCTGCGCCGTATCGATACCGAAGGCCGCAAAGATTTCGCGTTCCGCCTGCGCCTTCGCCGCACCGAATTCAATGTGGTTCATCGCGAGCTGTTCGATGCGCGGGATTTCCAGATGCGTCAGCACGTTCACGTTGGCGGAATCTCCATTCCCCGCAACCTTCGTCAATACCGAGAGCGTCACGGGATTGCCGGAAGTCCTTCCCGTAACGATGTTCCTGTAATAGCCCGTCGCAGAAATCTTCGCGTAATCAGACGCCGTGGTTATTTCTTCCATAACGTAACGCCCGTCGTTAGAGACCATGCAGGCGTTTCCGGAAGAGACGCTCTCGCTCCTGTAAAAGTTCTCTTCTCGGGCCTCGGACAACGAAACCGAAGTCCCGAAAACAAACGGGCCGTTCCGCACGGTCCCAGAAAGGGTCGCACGGTATACGCCCGCCCCCTGTCCCTGGTCCAGCAAGGGTATCGGATAAAACGTCTTCCCCACCGCATGCAAAAAGCCGTCGCTGCAGGTAATGCTAAAGTCCGTCGAGTCGCTAGCCTTGCGCCACACGCCGTTCACGCAGAAATGCGCAAGGTTGTCGTTGCGGACAAAAAAAGCGCGCCCCTCGCGGCTTCCGTCGCAACCGGGCAAGTCGCCAGCCCCCTGCACCATGAGCGTATCAAAAAAGGAAGTCTTTTCGGGTGTATCATCCTCACCGGGCACCACGCTTTCACCGCCGTCGCAACCCACGACAAACGCGACTGCCATGGCGGCCGCCAAACATCCAACATACCATCTATTTTTATTCATTAACTCAAATACTAGTTTTTTCCATTTTAGGTCAATTCTTCATCGTTCCCGAATCAAGCCCCTTCACCGCATAAAAGACGAGCGTCCCGTCCGGTTTCAGGACAATCGCCAAGCCGGCAAGATAATTCAGCCAGCGTTTCGAACTCGACTTGTAATATTTCATGTCTATATTCCTGTCCGAAACATAGACCACGATCGGCAATAAAACCAGGTCGTGCGAAATGAAAAGTCCCACGCGCTTCCCCGACTTTTCCATGGCCGGGAAAATTATACTATCCAGGTATTCCGCACTGCGCGGCGCCACGTCGTAGAATGCATCGGCATACGAGCCCTCGTACAGCCACTTGGTCGTCACGTTCCAGCTTCCGTCATGGTCCTTCTTGGCCTTGTTGTAGACGACAGTATCCTTCACGAACCAATAACCGCCCAAAAGTTCAATCGTATCAACGACCGCATTCTTCTCGCCGCGGGCCTTGGCAATGTAGGTGCAAGTCTGCAGCGTGCGCGTCGCATGCGATGCAGCATAATAAATATCCAGGTCTCCGACAAGTTTCTTGCCCAGAGCTTCGGACTGTTCCTTTCCGTTATCGTTCAAGGGTCCAGTCGAAGAATAGTCGTCACCGCGTTCGGCATGCCGCAACAACACGATAACCTTCTCGTCTTCTGCCAGGTTCCCGAGCACCGACTCCAGCGGGACAAATTCCTTCACCGCTGACTGTTCCACATAGCGGGCGATAAGGCTCCTCCGATCGACGGAGGTGTCCGCAATTTCGACGCTGTCGATTATGCGAATGCTGTCTTTCACATGGACGCTGTCCTTTACGCGAATACTATCCTTCACGTAAACGCTATCCATAATCCGCAAACTGTCGATGAGCCGCACGCTATCGCGGAGGACTACGGAATCCCGGATAACCACCGAATCGCGAACGACAACGGAGTCGCGAATAACGACAGAATCGCGCACGACCGTTTCGAAGCCGTCCGTTTCGCAATTCGCGGAATTGGAAGTTTCGCCGCCGCATGCGACAAGGCACGCCTGAAAACTCAAGCCTGCGACAGCAGCAAGAAGACACCCATATTTCATAACCACCCATCCAGTTACTGTTACATAGTCATCGTCCCATTGTCAAGGCCACGCACAGGCACATAGCGGAAGTTTCCGCTGCTGTCCATGATGATGGCAATACCCGCAAGATAATTGATCCAGCGCTTTGTATCGAAGTAGCGCAGATTGACCTTTTTATTCGTAAAGTAAACCGTTATCGGCGTAACCAGCACGTCGTGCGAAATCCACACCTGCACGCGGTTGTTCGCCCTCGCAAAACCGGGCTTCACCACTTCGTTCAGGAACTCTTCGCTGCGGCTGTCAAAATCGTAGAAGGCATCCGTGTACGCACCCTTGTAGGCGTATGCGGAAACGACCACCCAGCCGCCACCATCCGAATTCTTGTAGCTCTCGAACTTGGAATCGTTCTTCACGTACCATTCGCCGTCCAGTTCTTCAATGGTGTTCTCGGCATAAGTCACACCCGAACCAACCGCAAAATTCTCACAGGTTTCCTTGCTGCGCGCGTAGGTGGAATTCGCGAACACGATATCGCCGCCCTTGAGCTTTTCGCCCACGCTTTGGGACTGCTTTTTGCCGTTAGAAGTCAGGTGGCCGTTCTTGCCCGTATCGTCGCCGCGTTCCGCATGGCGCAAGATGAATATGACACGTTCGCCAGCACCGAGGTTCGCGTAGACATCCTTGATATCGTCAAATTCCTGGATATCGTCGCCAGTGGCCGCGCGCCACTTGCCCTTACTCTGTTCGTAAACGTAGTATCTGTCCGCATTGATCTTGCCGTTGCGAATTTGTCCGTCATAATCGCCCCGGCCAAACCCGACCGTATCCTTCTCGATATCGGTTGCGGTGCGCCACTGGTGCGTCTCGGCATCGCATATGAAGCGCGTGCGCGTGCCTTCGGGCTGTTCGTAGTACGAAATGAAGAACTTGCTCAGGCTGTTGTTCACGTACTTGACCGTGCCCGCATTCATGGAACCGCAGCTGCCGAACTGGTAGATGCCCGTCCAAAAATTGCGCAGGTGCTTTTCGAAATCAGGGACCGTCCCCTTGTTCCAGCTCGCCACGTTCGACCTGATGGTCTCATACGCTCCGCTCGTATCGAGCACCATGAGCCAGTCGGCAAGGTCCGCCTTCGCGTTGTTGTCGTCCCAGTTGCCGTTTCCCTTGATGCGTTCGGCGATTCCCGATGCGTACTGGAGCATTTCGCTGCCCGAACCCTTGCGCTGCATCATGATGGATACGGCAAGGAGAGCCGCGCTGTATTCGTCACCGTCGAACAGGCTGATATCTTCTGCGAAGCGGCCATCCGTAGAGGTAGTCGTCTGCGGTTGCTGGCCCCAACCGCCAAAGCCGCCATAGCCACCGCCGCCGGTTCCACCGGACGATCCGCCGAGCCTTATTTCGAACGAAGAAAGGATTTCCTTGAGGGCCTGCGCCTTCACCGCGCGTATGGGCTGGTTGTTGCCGCTGTTTTCCACGAGCTTCAGCACGCGTTCGGCTTCCATATGCGTCAGCATGTTCACGTTCACCGTATCGCGGTTCGTCACATCCACGACGGCCTTCAGCGTAACCGTATGCGACGAGATTCCGCCGGTAAGTTCATTCTGGAAATACCCGTTCGCCTCCATGCGCAGGTACGGCGAAGCGAGATCCACGCTATCGAAACTGTATTTGCCGGAGGCTTCCGTAATGCATGTCCTGTGACTCCGCTTGGAATCCCCCAAGCGTTGCATGCTGTCGAGTTCGACAATCTTTACCGAGGCCCCGTAACGGAACGGCCCCTTTTCCGCGACACCCAAAACGCGCTTTCCAACGATACGCGGTTCGGTATCCATATCCATCGTAGAGTTATTCTGGCCACCGAAATTGCCGTAGTTCCCGCCCCAGGGCGAGGTAGTGCCATGCGACGAGCTCGATTCTACAATCTCCTCGCCGGCGCCATTAAGCACGAGCATGCCGTCGCGGCATCCCAATTCAAAAAATTCCTTCACCACATCGGAGGCGATCCATTCCCCGCCCACGCAAAAGCGGAGGATGTTCTCGCTTTTCACCAAGAATGATTCGCCCTCTTTGGCGGAAGTACATTCGGGAAGATCGTCCACATCGCTCACCGTCGTCGTATCGTGAATAAGCGTATCCTGGACAACGTCGGGCTTTCCCGGATTGGCGCCAGAACTACTGCTACTGCGGTGATGATGATGATGACCACTGCTCGATCCCGACACCTCATAGCTGCTCGACGACGAATCCCCATCTACGGGGTCGTCTGATGCCGGATTTTCAGAAGTACAGCATACGAGAAAAAGGGCGATCAGTGCTAATGGCCAATACGTCTTCATAAAAAAGAACAATAGTAATTCCCCTCAAAAAATCAACTACATATATGCCGAACTAAGGCCCTTTATGGGGACATACCGCCGGTTCCCGAGTTCATCGATGATTATGGCGATTCCGGCCAGATAGTTGAGCCATTTTCCGCCATCATGTTTCTTGAGGTTTACCTTGAAATTGGTACAGTAGACAACCAAGGGCACCATCACCTTGTCGTGCGAACTCAAGATAATGAACCTCTGCGACGGGTCGTTGTACTTGGCAAGGAGCACGTCCTCGATGAGTTCCACGGAACGTTCGTTCAGCTTGTAGAACGCAGCGTTGGCTCCGGTCGTGTAAGCGCCGGTGTAGGCGTACTTGGAAGTCAGTTCCCAACCGCCACCGCATTCGGACTTCGCCTTCTCGCTAGCGTCCATATTCTTTATGTACCAATCGTCGTTCAGTTCAGGGAACGTGTCACGGATATCGAACTGCTGGCCTCGCCCGCGCGCAATGTACTCCACGGTCTGATGCGCGCGCAGGAATTCCGACGCGCCGAGCACGAAATCTTCGGAGAACTTGGTGAGCCTCTTGCCCACGTCGCTCGATTGGGTCTTGCCGTTCGAGGTAAGCGTCCCGCCCTTGCTCGTGTCGTCACCGCGTTCCGCATGCCTCAGCACGAAAATAACGCGCTCGTTCGGCTTGATTCCTTCATAGACATCCTTGATGTCGGTAAAGACGGACGTCGCCGAAGTCAAGACAAAGTAAGAATCCTTTTCCAGTGCGGTCGCAGTCCTCCAGGAACCCTTCTCATATGTATAATAGTGGTTCCCAGTGAAGCCGCCCACGCGCACATCGCCTTCCTTGCCGGTGCCAAGGCCGTACAAATCCTTGAGGCTGTCGGGCACGAGGAAGATTTTGCCAGCGCTGTTGCAGGCAAAGCGTTCCTTGACCTTCGAATAGTCCGAAATGTCCGTCACCGCATAGCGGCTATGGGTGTTCGTCACCTTGAGAATCTTGTTCGCATTGCTAGCCTTGCAGGCTTCGACGCCCAATTCCTGCTGGTAGAACGTCTGCAGGTGCTTCTCGAAACCGGAGTTCGCACCGTTTGTCGCCGCAAACTTACTGCGCAGGCCCGCATAGCCATCCACGGCATCGGCCAAGATCATCAAATCCGCAATGGAGGCGGGCACCGAGGAACTTTTCCAGCGGCCGCTCGTCCCAATATTATTCGCAATAGAATCCAGGAAGGTAGCACCCTTGTCCAGCAGGGCTTCGTAAATCATCATATGCAGGGCGAGCATCGCACCAGCGGAATCTTTCGAACCAACGGGAGCATCCATGTCGAATGACTTCCAAATATCGCCAGCACCCGCATCTAGGGAAGCCTTCAGGGGGTCCGAGGAACTCGCATAGGTCGATCTTTCCATATGGATGCTTGCGCGAACCGCCTGCAGGTGCGTAAAGAAATCCACGCCAACGCTATCTTCGTTTGAAACCTGCTTGATCGCAGAAAGCGAGATTTTCCCTGTAGCAGAAGGATCCAAGAACGCAAAGTTGTCGAACGAGACCTCGATTCCGGATTCGGAGAATGTGCAGCCCTTGTCCGATGCCAAAGCAAACTTGCAAGATGTCGCATTCTTGTCGAAAACCTGAGCCGTCGTGGTAGCATTCCTGGAATCAAAGAGCGGCGCAATATAATCACCCAGGAACACACGGGAAACCTTATAAGAAGACGATTTCACGTTGAGGATCGTATCCGCAATAGTATCTCGACCCGAGCCCCTAGAGGAAGAAGAATGATGCCTCGACGAATAGAAGAAACCGCGCGAAGAAGAACTTCTCCCCGAAAACCTGTGGGATTCGTCTACGGCTGAAGAAATTTCCTCATCTTCTTCGGGGTCAGAAGAAGCACCCGAATCACCGCCGCAAGCAGCGCACAGGAAAAACGCCGCGCATAGCACGAACCACACGGGAACTGAATCCCTAAAGTCTCCTCTTTTCTTTGCCATAAGATCCTACCCAATCCACACTCCCATGCGGGAGCGCACACCCTTAAAATAACATTTTTTTACATAGGTAGGAGGATGGCCTTATTATTTTTTCATGTTTCCGGTCGCCAAGAAGCGCAAATGCATCTCGAAAGCCCTGTCCAACGGCAAAGGCTGGTGCTGTCCCTTGGCATGGCGCAGGCCATATTCCAAGAATTCGGTCATTTCGTCCTTGAAATCGGGGTGTACGCAGTTCTTGATAATGAGCCTAGCGCGTTCTTCGGTAGAAAGCCCGCGGAGGTCGGCAAGGCCCTGCTCCGTCACGAAAATCTGGGTGTCGTGTTCCGTATGGTCCACATGGCTCACGTAGGGCACGATGCTGCTGATGGCGCCGCCCTTCGCGACAGACGGCGTCAGGAAGAATCCGAGAGCGCAATTGCGGGCGAAATCCGCCGCGCCGCCAATTCCGTTCATCATCGCCGAGCCGCACACGAGACTGCTGTTCACGTTCCCGAAAATGTCGGCTTCGAGGGCCGTATTCATCGAAATCACGCCCACGCGGCGGATGACATCGGGACTGTTGCTCACTTCCTGCTGGCGCAGCACAAAATGCTTTTTCCACTCGGAGGCGTTCTGCACGAATTCCTGCTGGGCGGCCTGTGAAAGCGTGAGCGCCGTACCGCTCGCCACCCCGAGCTTGCCCTTCTTCAAAAGCGGGAGCACCGCCTCCTGAATGACTTCGGTAAACAGGTCAATACGCCCGAGGCGGTCATCGTCGGCCATCGCGCAAAGCACCGCATTCGCGACCTTCCCGACTCCGCTCTGGTAGGCCATTCCCTTCGGGAGCCTGCCGTGCGATTCCTCGAACCGGATGAAGTCCAAAATGCGTTCGCCGATGTTCTTCGAGACTTCGTCGGGCTGCACAAAAGGCGTCACCTCGTCAAAGCCGTCATTTTCGACGATAGCAATTACTTTATTCGTATCTATCTTGACAAAATCGTTGCCGACGCGGTCGCCTGCGGAATATATCGGCAGGGGCCTCGCATGCGGCGGAAGTTCGGGCAGGGCGTCATCGTGCATGCCGATGCAGCTGTCGCCCAGGCGCGTATTCAGTTCCAGGATGATTTTCGGGGCCATTTCCAGGTAGCATACGGAATTTCCGCCCGAAGTAGAAAGGCACACGCGGCCGTCCGGCAATATGGCGCTCACTTCGATCACGGCGACAGTAGGCGCAGGTATGGTACCCGTACGCACGAGGTAGCCCATCTTGCCTAGATGCGCATCGATGTAACGGATGCTCCCGTCGTTTATTCCCTTGCGGAGGCTCGGGTTGCTCTGGTAAGGCATGCGGAGCTTGAGAGCGCCCGCGCGTGCGAGAGCGCCATCGCAGCTGTCGCCGGTAGAAGCGCCCGCATAAAGTGTCACCTGGAACTTCTCGCCCGCGGCATGCAGTTTTTCGGCGCGGGCGGCTAGCGCGAGCGGAACCGCCTTGGGGTAGCCGGCGAGCGTAAAGCCCGAAACCCCGAGGATGTCTCCATCGTGAATCATCGACGCGGCATCTTCCGCGGAACACTTTTTGCCTTCAATCCAATTCATAATCTTAACCGTTTTTCATTCTACAATCTGGCCTGGATCCTTCGCGACCTTCGGTCACTCAGGATGACGCATCACTTCACATTACACGCTACGCGTCACTTTCTGAACACCCACTTTTTGTACAGCAGGAAACTCACAACCACATAGACGCCGTTCGCCACAATGTTCGCGAAATACGTGGGTTTCATGAACTGCGAAATCCAGGCGCTGAAAGATTCGAGCCACGAAGCGTTCTCGAGCAGGTACGTGCAACCTTCCAGCGTCACAAGGTTCAGCGCATAGCTCGGGAGAAACACGATGATGAACCGCACTATCTCGGTACGCTTGCGGTTCTCGCTCTTGAAATTCCAGATGCGGTTCATTAGGTAGCTGTTGATGCCACCCGCGACAAAGCCCAGGAAATTCGATATTTCCTTGTTCCAATCCAGCCACTGGTGCAACACCCACACCACGGCAAGCGTGATAAGCGTGTTTATGATACCGATGGCGTTGTACTTGATAAAATGGAGCACGGGGTATAATATAGTTACAAAAAAAAGCATCCGCATTTCTGCGGACGCTTTTTAGTTTCTAGAACCTAGTCGCGATTAGTCCTGGAAGGGGACGAGTTCCACGCGGCGGTTCTTGGAGCGGCCAGACTTTGTCTTGTTGTCGGCAATCGGCATTTCGGAGCCGTAGCCCATGGCGCGAATGCGGTCAGCAGAGATACCCTTCTGGGTAAAGTAGTTGGCCACGGCATCGGCACGTTCCTGAGAAATCCTCTTGTTGGCCACATCGGAACCCGTATTGTCGGTATGACCCTGGATTTCGAGCTTGGCGGATTCGTACTTCTGCAGCAACTTGATAATCTGGTTGAGAGTCTTGTAGCTGGCCTTGGTCAGCTTGGAAGAACCGGTCTTGAACTGGATGCCCTTCTTGAGGCGTTCGAGATCTTCCTTCTTGTTGACCGGGCAGCCCTTCTTGTCGATCTTCACACCTTCGATGGTGTTCGGGCACTTGTCCTGGTAATCGGCCACGCCGTCCCTATCGGAATCGAGCGGGCAACCCACGGAGTCAACCGGAGCGCCGCTCTGAGTACCGGCACACTGGTCAATGCCATCGGGCACGCCGTCCTTGTCTTCATCGAGCGGGCAACCGTTCGCATCTACCTTTCCGCCGGGTTTGGTATTCGGGCACTTGTCCTGATCATCGGAAATGCCATCCTTGTCGAAGTCAGCGGCGCAACCGGTGTTGTCGACCGTCGTTCCGGCAGGAGTATTCGGGCACTTGTCGTTCACGTCGAACACGCCATCCTTGTCAGCATCGGACGGGCAACCGGTAGTATCGACAGGCACGCCGGCCTTGGTATTCGGGCACTGGTCAACGGCATCCGGAATTCCGTCACCGTCGAAGTCGCCTTCGCAGCCTTCAGCGTTCACCTGTGCACCAGGCTTGGTACCCGGGCACTTGTCAATAGCGTCGGCAACGCCATCCTTGTCGGCATCAGCAGCGCAGCCAAGAGTATCAACAGGCACGCCAGCCGGAGTATTCGGGCACTTGTCGAGAACATCGGGCACGCCATCCTTGTCGGCATCGAGCGGGCAACCGGTAGAATCGACCGTAAAGCCAGACGGAGTATCGGCACACTTATCCAGATCGTCGGCAACGCCGTCCTTGTCGTTATCGAGCGGGCAGCCTGCGGAGTCAACCGGAGCGCCGGCCCTGGTATTCGGGCAGCGGTCGAAGGAATCTTCCACACCGTCACCGTCGAAGTCGCCTTCGCAGCCATTGATACCGACGCTTGCACCGGGCTTGGTGTTGGCGCACTTGTCGATACCGTCATAAACGCCATCATTGTCAGAATCGAACGGACAGCCGACAGAGTCGATGGTAGCGCCTTCCGGAGTACCCGGGCACTTGTCGAACCCATCGAGAACGCCATCCTTGTCGCCATCGAGCGGGCAGCCGACGGAGTCGACCACGGCACCGGACGGAGTGCTGGAGCAGCTATCCTTGCTGTCGATCACGCCATCGTCGTCGGAATCCTTCTTGTTGTCGCCGAAGCGCATGGTAAGGGCGGCAGTACCGGCATAGAGCGGAGTCGGGACGTAACCGTAAGTAGCCCTGTGGCCGTTTTCGTCAATGTAACGAACGGTGTAGTCGTCGACGTTCTTCATTTCCTTCTGGTAATCATAGCGGAAGTTCCTGAGAGCGCGGACAGCAACATCCAGACCAATAGCGAAGTCGATGTTCCACGGCAGGTGGAAGCGGAGACCCGGAGTAATGAGCATCGGGTCTTCCAGCGGGTCACGCGGATAGCCCGTCTTCTCTACGCGGAATTCGCCCGAGTATTCCACAAAGGCGTCCAGCCAAGAGAGCGGGAGCCAGTTGATGCCCGTACCATAGACGAACGTATTGGCTTCGCCTTCGCCAGTCGCATATACGAAGCCGGCATGGCCGTTCCAGCGGAAGGGTACGTTCACCTTGGAGAAGTCGAGAGTCATCACGAGGGTTCCGGCCACCGCAAACGCATCGGCGGTGAACGGATGTGTGACACCCTGGTCGTTCAGGTACCAGGCATGGCGGGGGCGCATACCCGCAGAGGTCTCACCCGTCGGGATGTAGAAATCGAACATGGCCGCAAGTCCGAAAACGCGGTCATCGTCGAACGGGATGCGGGCCTTCAACCACAGGTCAAGGTCGCCACGGCTGGTCGTCCACATTTCGTACCACCCGGCAACACCCGACTTGTCGTTCGCGTGCTCGTAGTAAAGCGGAAGGCTAGCCCCCACGTCCAAGAAGTCGAACAGACCGAGTCCCAGATTGACTCTGCCAGAAAGGGAGCCGTCCCATTCGTTGAGCCAATGAGTCTTGCCGTTAGAAGTGTAAGCACCGCCACGGCTCAGGCTCCAGGAATCCAGCGCGAGGTCGCCGCCCACGCCAATGGCGAGATTCCACTGGCCCAGCGTGTAGGCGTTCTGCTGGTGAAGACCGTCGGATCCGGCCATCAACCCGCTTTGGGCGAAGGCCAGGCCTACGGCTAGTAGTGAAAGAACGATTGATTTCTTCATCTATTCTCCTTTGTGTGTTAATACTTCTTGTGGTAATAGCCATAGTTTCCACCATAGCCATACCCCGAGCGGTTGCGTTCACACTTGTTGAACACGAACGCCTTCGGCAAAGGTTTGTCTGTACTGCGGTCGAACATGGCGAGCGCATCCTGGATGCTTTCCATGGAATGCGAGGCATGCTTGAGCACGCACAAAATATGGTCGACGTACTTTTCGACGAGCAGCGCATCGCTGCACTGGAACACCGGCGGCGTATCCAAAATAATCAGGTCGTACTGGGAACGAGCGATATCGAGGAACTTCCCGAAGCGGTCCTTGCCAAGCAGGTCGCCCGGGTTCACCACGCGCTTGCCGGAGGCCAACACATGGAAGTTCTCAAAAACCTTCTCGATGTACTCGTCGGAGTAATTGTCGGTACGGAGCATCTCGCAGAGGCCCTTGTGGCTGCGTTCGAACATGTGGCCACGGCGAAGGTCCATGTCCACGAGCAGCACCTTCTTGCCCGACATGGCGAAGGAACTCGCGAGGTTTATAGAAACGAAGGACTTGCCCACGCCCTCGACAAGGCCCGTAACCATGAGCACCTTGTCCTTGTCCATCATCAGGGAGAACTCGAGGGCGGTCCTGAGGGCGCGAATGCCTTCGGCGAAAGGTTCGTCGGGGTTTTCGTGTACGACAGGCTTGAGCACGTTGTTGACGGTATCCTTCCCTATCAACGGAAGCTTGCCGTATACGCCGATGCCAGTCGCAAGTTCAAGTTCGCTGCTGCTGGTGACGCCGTTCTGGGTCATGCGGCGCACGAGTACGAGAGCGCAGCCGAAAAGCAGGAAGCCGAACACCACGCCCAAGAAGATGAGCTTGCGGTTGGGCTTGCTGGGCTTGATAGGCACATAGGCGCGGTCCACAATACGCACGTTCCCGACTTCGCCCGCCTGTACCACGCGGAGCTGCTGGATATTGTTCAGGAGGTTCGTGTAGAGCCTGTTGTTGACTTCCACCTCTTCTTGCAGGGAAAGGACTTCCTGCTGGGTGAGCGGGAGCTTCGCCGCAGCCTTCTGCTGCTTCGCGAGTTCGCCCCTGAGCTTGGCCTGCTGCTGCTCGATGGTACGGATGGTCGGGTGTTCCGCCTGGAACAGCCTGAGCGCCTCCTGCTTCTTCTGTTCGAGTTCCAGGAGCTTCTGCTGCAGTTCGACATCTTTCTGGAGGTGCACGCGCGTTTCGCCCGAAAGGTCGATCGTGCCCTTCGTATGGCGGTACGAGGTCAGCTTGTGTTCCGCGGAGTCAAGCTTGGCCTTCACGCCCGGGAGCTGTTCTTCCAGGAACTCTAAGGTCTTTTTCGCCTCGGCGCTACGCATCTCGATATTCTGCTTGAGGTAGGTATTGGCGACCGAATTGAGGATTTCCGCCACGCGGTCGGAATACTTGTGGGTCATCTTCACGCGGATGATGCCGGAATTCTTGCCCTCCTCGGCGACGTTCAGACTCTTGAGGAGGCCCGCGACCGCAATCTGAGGATGGATAGCCGCAAGCTGGAACATCTGGCCCGCGGTCGCCTTTATGGAGCGCACGCACACGATGAGCGAATCATCCGCATAGGGCTGGCGGTACGTCTCGCCCACGACACCCTTCAGAATCACCTTCTCGTCGTCGTCCAAGATTTCGAACGAGGACGTATCGGCGAGAACGCGGGCGTAAATCTTCATGCCCGCCTGGCTTACGGACTTCGGGATCTTCAGGTATTCGAGGTCCATTCGCCCTTCGCGGTGCAGCAGGCGGTCCATCTTGTTGAGCGGGTTGGCCGAGAAGCAGATGCGTTCCTCTTCCACCACGGAAGCGAGCACCATGCGGCTCTTGAGCAATTGCATTTCGGCTTCGGACGGAGAAGACGCATCCAGGAGGGCGCCCATTTCGCCGAGCGCCTTGACAGACTTGTTGCCCTTGACATCGACCTGGAGCAAGATGTCGCTACTATAGGCCGGACGCATCCACATGGACGCGATCCCGCCGGCGATGACGCCCAGAATCAAAAAGATTATCAAGAATCGCCACTTGCTCTTGAGAAAAACCAATATTTCTAGAATATCGATTTCATCGTCATCGGGCTTCGGAGCGACGGCACTCTGTGCAACCTTATTTTCCATCAACAATATCTCCAAGTCCTTGTCATGCGACAACATACGCAATTTCAGGGACAGCGCATATTACCCAAAAAAGCTAGAAAAAACAAAAGGTGACGATTCCTGGTTAACCTCCGCAACCAGCTTTTCGCCACACAACCTCTATAAAGATATTTATCTTAGGGCCGAAATGCAACGGAAACATCGGCAAGAGCATCTAAATTAATGAAAATGACACAAAAAAATCCTATACTTTCGATACAAAACCTCCGCCGCGACTTCAAAATGGGCGAAGAAACCGTGCATGCCCTGCGCGGGGTGAGTTTCGATATCTACCCCGGCGAATTCGTGACCATCATGGGAACATCCGGTTCCGGCAAGTCCACGATGCTCAATATCCTCGGCTGCATGGACCGGCCGACCTCCGGCCACTACATTCTGGACGGCGAACACACCGAAAAGCTCAAGGGCGACGCCCTCGCGAAAATCCGCAACCAGAAAATCGGTTTCGTATTCCAGAGCTACAACCTGCTCAGCCGTACCACCGCCATCGAGAACGTAGAACTGCCGCTCCTGTACAACCCGAAAATTTCCGCCGACGAACGCCACCGCCGCGCCATAGCGGCACTCAAGATGGTGGGCCTCGAAGACCGCATGAACCACCTGCCCAACCAGATGTCCGGCGGCCAGCAGCAGCGCGTGGCCATCGCCCGCGCCCTGGTGAACGACCCCGTGATTATCCTCGCCGACGAAGCGACCGGAAACCTGGACACGCGTACCAGCTACGAAATCATGATGATTTTCCAGCAGCTGCACCGGCAGGGCAAAACCATCGCCTTCGTAACGCACGAACCCGACATAGCGACCTTCAGCGAACGCACCGTCACGCTCCGCGACGGGCTTTTGAAAAAAGACGTGAAGAACGACATGCAAGACGCGAAAGCCGCCTTCGAGGCGCTCCCTCCGCCGGAACAATTTGACGAGGAGGAATAATGGGCCCGATTACTCTCATAAAGATTTCCCTCAAGGCGCTGCTCCGCAACCGCATGCGCACCTTCCTTTCCGTACTCGGCATCGTCATCGGTGTTGCCGCCGTGATCACCATGGTCGCGATGGGCGAAGGCTCCAAAAAGTCCATCAAGGAGCAGATGACCGCGATGGGCACGAACGCCATCACCATCATGCCGAACCAGAGCAGGCGCGGCGGCGTGCAGATGGACGCGAGCAGCTCCACCGAGACGCTCGAAGAAGAAGACGTGATAGCGCTCCGCAAGGAAGCCACCTACATCGACGCCGTTTCGCCCCTGATTTCCGTGGGCGGGCAAGCGATTGTCGGGAACAACAACTCCCCCACGAGCCTTTCCGGCGTGTCGGCCGACTACCTCAAGATACGCAACTACGAAATCGCTGACGGCGTGATGTTCGACGACGAAACCGACCGCATGGCGAAAGTCTGCGTCATCGGGCAGACCGTCGTCAAGAACCTCTTCGCGGACACGGACCCCATCGGGAAAACCATCCGCTACAAGAACATCCCGCTGAAAGTTATCGGCACCCTCAAGGCGAAGGGCTCAGGCGACTTCGGGCAGGACCAGGACGACGTAATTTTCACGCCCTACCAGACCGTGATGAAGCGCTTCGGCGCGACGACCAAGATACGCCAGATTCTCGCGAACTCCATCGGCGAAGGCTATGCCGAGAAGGCGACCGAAGAAATCATGGGCATCCTCAAGGAACGCCGCAGCTGGACAAAGCCCACCGACCCGTTCCGCATCTTCACGCAAGAAGAAATGATTACGATGGTCACGAGCACATCGGACTTGCTTTCGCTGGTGCTCACCGCCATCGCGGGCATTAGCTTGTTTGTAGGCGGCATCGGCATCATGAACATCATGTACGTCTCCGTCACCGAACGCACCAAGGAAATCGGGCTCCGCATGGCCATCGGCGCGCGCGGCCGCGACATTCTCCTCCAGTTCCTCTTCGAATCCGTCATCATCAGCCTGCTCGGCGGTGCCATCGGAATCGCGCTCGGAGTCGCCGCCTCCGAAATCGTGAAGAACGTGATGAACTGGCCCATGAGCGTATCGGCGATGAGCGTCATCGTGAGCTTCGGCGTATGCTTTGCCACCGGCGTATTTTTCGGGTGGTACCCTGCCCGCAAGGCGAGCCGGCTAGACCCCATCGAGGCGCTCCGGTTCGAGTAATTCTTTTACATTTTTTTGTCTAATCCTTTGACTTGTAAAAGGTTACCAAGGACCTGCACCGCAGGCCCTTGCCGGCAGCATCATTTCCGCAAATCAATCCTCGTACCCAGGACCGCAAACTTTCTATATTGCATTGTAAGAAAAAACAAAGAAACAAAAGCCTCGGACCCGCTTATATGGGTGTAGGGTTCCGAGCAAAGAGGTACATAATGAGTGAAGCTTGGAAAGGCTTTAACGGCGGACTCTGGCAGAGCGAAATCAACGTCCGCGATTTCATCCAACGTAACTACACCGCATACGAAGGCGGCAAGGAATTTTTGGCGGGTCCGACCGACGCCACTGAAAAGCTATGGGGCGAGCTCCAGAAGCTGCAGGCCGAAGAACGCAAGAAGGGCGGCGTGCTCGACATGGACACCGATATCGTTTCGACGATTACGAGCCATAAGCCGGGCTACATCAGCGAATCTCTCAAGGACCTCGAGAAGGTCGTGGGCCTGCAGACCGACAAGCCGCTCAAGCGCGCGTTCATGCCGTTCGGCGGCATCAAGATGGCAGAAGAATCCTGCCAGCAGTACGGCTACACGCCGAGCCCCGAGCTGCACAAGATTTTCACCGATTACCACAAGACGCACAACCAGGGCGTGTTCGACTGCTACACTCCCGAAATCCGCGCCGTCCGCAAGGCTCACTTGCTGACCGGTCTTCCGGACACTTACGGCCGTGGCCGTATCGTGGGTGACTACCGCCGCGTAGCCCTTTACGGTATCGACTACATCATCCAGCAGAAGCAGAACGACCTCGCCCACGTTGGCGACGGCACTATGACCGACGACGTCATCCGCCTGCGCGAAGAAGTTGCCGAACAGATCAAGGCCCTCAAGGCCATGAAGGTGATGGCCGCAAGCTACGGTTTCGACATCTCGAAGCCCGCCACCAACGCCCGCGAAGCCTTCCAGTGGCTCTACTTCGGCTACCTTTCCGCCATCAAGACGCAGAACGGCGCCGCCATGAGCGTGGGCCGCATCTCGACCTTCCTCGACATTTATATCGAACGAGACCTCAAGAACGGTGCGCTCACCGAAAGCGAAGCGCAGGAACTCGTGGACCACATGGTCATGAAGTTCCGTATGGTCAAGTTCGCCCGTATCGAAAGCTACAACCAGCTCTTCAGCGGCGACCCGGTGTGGGCCACCCTCGAAGTGGCCGGCATGGGCCAGGATGGCCGCTCCATGGTCACCAAGAACGACTTCCGCTTCTTGCACACGCTCGAGAACATGGGCCCCTCTCCGGAGCCGAACCTCACCGTGCTCTACACCAAGCGCCTGCCCGAGAACTTCAAGGAATACGCCGCATTCATCTCCGTGACGACAAGCTCCATCCAGTACGAGAACGACGACGTGATGCGCCCGGTTTGGGGTGACGACTACAGCATCTGCTGCTGCGTTTCTGCAACGCAGACCGGTAAGGAAATGCAGTTCTTCGGCGCCCGCGCAAACCTCGCGAAGGCTCTCCTCTACGCCATCAACGGCGGCAAGGACGAAGAAGCAGGTCTCGTGCCCGGCATGCAGATCGGTCCGGAACTCGCCCCGATTACGGGTGACTACCTGAACTACGACGAAGTGATGCACAAGTACGACATCATGCTCGAATGGCTCGCGGGTATCTACGTGAATACGCTGAACCTCATCCATTACATGCACGACAAGTACTACTACGAAGCTGCTGAACTCGCCCTCATCGATACCGATGTGCGCCGCACGTTCGCGACGGGTATCGCGGGCTTCAGCCACGTGGTCGACAGTCTCTGCGCCATCAAGTACGCAAAGGTCAAGGTCATCCGCGGCGAAAACGGCCTCGCGAAGGACTTCCAGGTCGAAGGCGACTTCCCGAAGTACGGCAACGACGACGACCGCGCCGACGAAATCGCAGTATGGCTCCTCAAGGAATTCATCGGAAAGGTCAAGAAGCACCACACCTACCGTGATGCGGAACCCACGACCTCCATCCTCACGATTACCAGCAACGTCGTCTACGGCAAGGCCACCGGCAGCCTCCCCGACGGCCGCCCGGCACACGCCCCGTTCGCTCCCGGTGCAAACCCGAGCTACGGCGCCGAAAAGAACGGCCTCTTGGCATCGCTCAACTCCGTCGCGAAACTCCCGTACGAATACGCGCTCGACGGCATCAGCAACACGCAAACGATTAGCCCGAACGCCCTCGGCCACAGCGACGAGGAACGCTCCCAGAAGCTCGTGACCGTGATGGACGGCTACTTCGACCAGGGCGCACACCACCTGAACGTGAACGTGTTCGGCGTGGAAAAGCTTCTCGACGCGCAGGCGCACCCCGAAAAGCCCGAATACGCGAACTTCACCATCCGCGTTTCCGGCTACGCCGTCAAGTTCCTCTCCTTGACGAAGGAACAGCAGGACGACGTCATCAGCCGCACCTGCCACGGCGTGTTGTAGTCGTTTACCGCCTTTATCAAGAATCCCCGCCTTCATTTTTTAGGCGGGGATTCTTCTTTTTTTCTAAATTATGGGCCAAGGAGATTTTCTGTATGTACAAAGTTCTTTTGGGGTTCTTCTTTACATTCGCAATGACTACATTCATCGCCTGCGACGACGGTTCAAGCACGTCTCCCAGCAATCAGGAACAACCAGAAAGCGACATTACCTCCAGCAGTTCAGGGAACAACGGCTCCGGCAATTCAGGGAAAGCAAGTTCCAGCAGCGTAGGTGACATTGCAAGCGAATTTATAACCAAGAATGAAGCCCTCGGGCGTCCCAGTTATTACGGCGAATGCCCCAGTCCCGTAACCTGGTCGTCCCTAGATACAAGCTCGACACCGACACCGGAAAGTTCATCATCGAGCGGCTGGGCCACCAACGAGAAATACCGTTTCGACCCGACGGGGACCTTCTGTGACCGTCTTGACATCATGAATCAGGATACCTGGAACTACGCCTACAGATACACCGATAACAACGGCCGCGACACTACCACCAGCTATATATCGTACCGCATCAACAAGGGATGCCTTATCGAAGTAAGCCAAGAATTCTTTATCGCAAGCCCCAGCCAGCACATAAAGAAAGCCAACACTTCTTACACGCCCACCATAGGCTTTAGCGCATGTCTGCAAGACGAATGCATGTCGGTAATGGATATCGCAGCATCATTCAATACAATCAAGAAATCATGCCTCGACAAGCAAAAAACGGAGAACATTGAATTCTTCCCCAGCCTCGGCGATATTCCTATAGATACCAGCATCTACGTCGAAGAAGCGCTTTATTAAGCTATCGGCCGAATATATCCGATTCGGCTTAATCTTGTACAGGGTATTGCGGGGAAGCTTTCAGCTTCAATAATGAAATTGTAGAGAATCGTTTCACGCAGTTCCTGCCGAAGCAGGAATTTCACCTCGCATTTTTCCAAATCAAGATTTAGTAAATCACAATTTGGTAACTATTATCCATTATTTTAGACCTTGTAGGGTCGTTTTTTTTGGGGGGGGGACAATAGATGTTAATATGATCAAAATTATTTCTTTAGACAGAAATCCTTGCCACATCTTTCTACAGAAAAATACTCTTCTTTAGCTCCATAAGAAATTATACAGGCCCCTTCCCCGTCAATTTTAGATAAGCCTTTTCCATTTTGCATTTACCAGAAATTTTCGGTTCAAAAGAAATAAAAACATCTTTAAGCACAATCGATGTGTCAGAACCACATACATGAGTATCGATTCTATGCTGCAACATTTTGTACGGACATAAAGAATTTTCACACCTTCCGGCAGAAAAAGATGTGTCTATAATATTTTTTCTCAGCACTTTTTTATTAGGGCAATCAAATTCTTTCCAAAAACCATTTTCTGCACAAGCTATAGAAGAAATAATCAAAACAAGTACTATAAACCTATTCATATGCAGCATCCTCTGTAACTAGTAATATCAAAAGGTCTTGAGAAGATGCTTTTTACATCCATGAACAAATACTTCTTTCGCAAAGAAGTTGTACATGTTGTCTTCTCCTCTGATTTCTTCGTTGCCCGGGAAAAACTCAAATCTATCTTTTAATGAGCCGTACTTATTGCTTTTCCCCTTCCACACGAACAACGAAATCCTTGGCCCATTTTTTGATGGCACTTCTTGCGTCACAGCTCTCACTTTATTTTCAATACTATTTAATCTTTCCATCTGTTCCGGCGATAGGTCTTCGTATACACCGCAAACGCTTGACCAGACTCGATTGACTTTTTTGTTTTTAGAATACATAAAATAGCCATCATTCGCTGGGAACATATAAACCACAAGATCATCATCTAAAGAAAAAGTGTCATCAAAATGCTCAAAGTAATATCTCAGAAAATGTTCAAAAACCGAATAGGTGTTCTCGTCATTCATGCATTGCTTGCATCGATTTATCGTTATACTGTCAAGAGGAGGTGGACAGGCACTATCTTCACTCTCCTCACAGCCTACGAAAATCAGCAGTAAAAAGCAGATAAGTAATCTACCGAGCATAAGGCGATTTAAAGTCAGATTCTTGCGCATCATTTAGACACCATTTCTATTTCTTTAATTTACCTTTATTTTTTTGTGCTTTTACCGTAGAATCAAGAATAAATATCAATCTCGAATCATCTACATCATCGTCGTCATCTTCTATTTTTTTTGTTGGACTCCTACTTTCCAGTTTCAATAGTTTTTCTTCAAGAGCTTTTATTTTGCGGTCA
>CACXXH010000051.1 GCA_902771595.1 Fibrobacter succinogenes
GAAGTTCATCTTGATCCCGTTAGTCGTGGATGGAGTTCTTGAGGCCTTCGATGAGGCGTGCGAATGCGGCGTCGGTTTCCATTTCCTTCTTCACGCTCTTGATGGCGTGGACGACGGTGGAGTGGTCCTTGCCGCCGAAGCGTGATCCGATGCTCTGCAAACTGATGGAAGAGCATTCGCGCATGAGGTACATGGCCACCTGGCGCGCCTTCGAAATTTCCTTGGTGCCGCGTCCGGGCTCGGTGAGCTTGGATTCGGCGACTTCGTAGTGCTGCGATACGGTGTGGAGCACGGCGTCGAGGCTTACGCGACGGCGGAGCGTCGGGGCGATTTCCGCGGCGACCTTCTGGGCGATGCTCATGTCGATGTCATGGTTCATCAGGCTCGACTGGAGCGTGAGCTTGATGATGGCGCTCTCGAGGCTGCGGACGTTGCTTGCAATCTTTTCGGCGAGGAAGTGGAGCACGTCTTCGCTGATGTCGAGGTGGCGCTCTTCCGCCTTCTTGTGGAGGATGGCTTCGCGCGTTTCCACGTCGGGCGGCTGGATGTCGACGGTGAGGCCCCAGGAGAAGCGGCTCACGAGTCGGTCGGAGAGGTTCTTCACTTCGCCCGCGGGAGCATCGGAGGTAAGCACGATCTGCTTGCCGGCCTGGTGTAGCGCGTTGAAGATGAGGAAGAATTCGTTCTGCGTCTCGTACTTGCCGGTCCAGTTCTGAATGTCGTCGATGAGGAGGATGTCCACTTCGTTGCGATAGAAATCACTCATTTCTGTCACGCGGCCTTCGCGCAGGCACTTCATGTACTGCTGCGAAAAATCTTCGCTGGTGAGGTAGCACACGCGCTTGGCGGGATCTTCTTCGAGCACGTAGTTGCCGATGGCCTGCAACAAGTGCGTCTTGCCGAGGCCCGAAGGTCCGTAGATGAACAGCGGGTTGTACTGCGTGCCGTACGGGTTCTTGGCGACGGCGAGTGCTGCGTTGAATGCGAGCTGAGCCTTGTCACCCGGAACGAAGTTTTCGAAGCGGAAACTGTTCGAAAGCGGGACGCTCGGCTTGAGAAAATCCTTGAAGTTGTTGTCGATGGGCGGAGCCGCCTGCATCACGACTTCTTGCGGCTGGAATTCGAATTCCATGGGCGTGTCGTTGTGGGTGGCTTCCTTCCAACCGAGCTTGATAAGTTCCTTGTATGCGGAGTAGACCTTAATGTCCAGTCCGGGGGGCACGGATATCACGGCGTGTCCCGGAGTCTGGTTCACCATCTTGGTCTGTGCGAAATACGTCTTGAATACGGAATCGGAGAGCATTCCGCGTAAGTAGTTCAGGCATCTTTCCCAGTCAATCTGCATAGGGGTCAGTCCTTGTCCGTTGGGGTCACGGCATCTATTAAAGATATCAACAGGTAGAACAAAAATTTAAAAAAAATGCTTGGGTGTGTTGATAAGTTTCCGAAAATACCCTCGAAAAAGGCTTTTTTAGACGTCGGACCGGCTATGTAAGTCCTTGATTGGCATGGTATTAGTGTCGGCGCTTTTTAGCGGAGCCCATATGACGCCGCTAGGTGAACATCTGTTCATTTGAACCCGAAAAAGCGACTTTTTTGCATGTTTTACAGATAAATTAATAATGCGGGCGTGCTTTTGGGGCTCGGGGTTTGGGAACGGCATCATATGCGCGAGAAGGGTCTGTCGGTTATATTTCTATATTTTATAGCGTATGGAACTAATTGATAAAATGGATTATTTGTCTTTGCTCCCCCTGCTTTTGTGGGTGGCGCTTTATGTTTGGTTCTATCGTTTTTCGTACCCTCTTTTTTTGCGAAAAATGATGAAAAAAGGAAAAAAATGGGCATGTGTCCCTGAAAAGGTATCGAAGAAACCCGGCTGGGTGGCCAAGCTGCGCGTGAAGAACTTCGTGTTCTCGCTGATAGCCTCGGTTGCGCTTTCGATTTCGGTCTGTTGGGCGCTCGACAAGGCCAGCGTTTGTCCGCCGGTGTTCGGGTTTGCCTGCGTGCCCGCGTTCCTTCTTTTCGCACTCTCGCTTTACCGCATGGCGATGGGCCGGATCAAGGCCTTGTTCGAGGCGGCATACTTCCTGGAATACCGCAAGGTGCGCTACCAGTCCGAAAAGAAGGGCAATTTCCAGAACGAGACTGACATCCATAACCGTACCGCATGGAGTTTCGTCAAGAAACTCAAGAATGCCGAAGCCCACGGGAGGTTCTGGAAGTACGTGAACGCGATGGCGAAGACGAAGAAGATTCCGCCCGACGTTTATGCGGAGACGATGTATGTCTAAGAATATCTTGGATACGCTCGGTATGGGCGAGGAAGTGCTCGACGGGAAGCAGGCTTGGCGGTATGCCGAAGAAATCCTTCTCCTGGTTTCGCGGACGTTTGCTCTCAACATAAACGTGTTGAAGGGCAAGCTCCACAAGAGCATCTTGCTTGCGTACCTGTACCTGCGTATCGCAGATACGGTGGAAGACGATCCCGACATGAAGGCCTCCGAGAAGGAAGCGTTGCTCGGGCTCTTTGCCGACATATTCCGCACGCCCGACTTGAAAGAAGAAGCCGTAGCCGCATTCGAGGCCGCGTTCCCTGAAAGTTGGCGCAAGTCCGACCATCCGTACATGAACCTGTGCCTGCATACGCATGTGGTGGTGCCGCTCTTGAAGGAACTGCCCGAGGTGTATGCGGCTCCGGTGCGCGATGTGACCATCGAGATGTGCGGAGGCATGGCGAAGTTTGCGCTGAGGCAAGAGGCGGCGCTGAGTTCCGGCTGGTTTACGCTCGAAAGCGTCGCCGATCTGGACGAGTACTGCTACTACGTGGCGGGAATCGTCGGGAAGTTGCTCACGAACCTGTTTGCCGCGGACACTTGCCTCATCAGCGATGCCCGCAAGGCCGAGATGCAAAAGCTCGACGTGAGTTTCGGGCTTGCGCTCCAGGTGGCGAACATCGTGAAGGACTGCATGGAAGATTCTACGCGCCGTGTATGCTTTGTGCCCGAAGAGATTTGCCGCCGCCACGGCTTCGAACATTCCTACGACATGTTCAGCCTGCCGGTAGGGGTCGCAGACGAGGTACGGGCCGATTTCGATGCCCGCCGTGCAGCCGTGATGGGTGAACTTGTCGCGAAGGCGTGGAGGCATTTGGACGATGCCATTGCGTACACGAAGCTCGTGCCGAATGTGAAGATGCGTACCCGTCTGTTCTGCCTGTGGCCGCTATTCATGGCGGCGGAGAACATGAAACTTATCGGGGACGGTTCCAGCCTTTTCGCAAGCGACAAGAAGGTGAAGATTTCTCGCGATACGGTGAAAAAGATTGTCAAGACTACCATGCGACATTTCTATTCCGACAAGTGGATAGAACGCTCTTATGGTAAGTTGAAACAGGAAGTAAAAAATACAAAGTAAAAGTGAAGAATTTATAATGACGAAGTTTTATAATAAGTGGCCGTTCCATGTTGGCGTAATCTTGTTCAGTATTGTAGCCGACCAGTTGACCAAACTTTGGGCGCTTGTGCGTTTTACGAACGAGACGGGAGCTCCGAACCACGATATCATCGAAGTGATTAGCGATCTGGTGCGCTTCCAGTTGGTGTTCAACAAGGGTGCCGCATTCAGCAGCCGTCCGCAAGATTTGATGCCGTTCCTTTCGCCGACGGTGTTCTTTATTTTGATTTCGGTCGTGGCGTGCGTAGTGATGTTCGTTTTCTATAAGAGTATCGACAAGCGCGATTGGCTGAGCCGCCTTGGCGTGGTGATGATTCTCGGTGGTGCCGTGGGCAACTTCATCGACCGCATGCGCCTCAAGATGGTGGTGGACTTTATCGACTGCGATTTCCCGGACATTAGTTTCCAGAACTTTAGCATGACGCGATTTCCGACGTTCAACGTTGCGGATTCGTTCGTGACGGTTGGTGTGGCGGTCATTATCCTTTCGCCGATAATTTTGAAAAAAATCCATAAGGAAATCAAGGCCGAAAAGGAAGCCGAAAAGAAGGCCCTTGCTGCAAAAAAAGAAAAACCTGCCGCTGGTGACGAAAAATGAATTACCTAGTTGACGAAAAACATAACGGCGAACGCATCGACAAGTTTCTTGTGGGCGTGATGGAAAATGTGTCGCGCACCGACGTGCAAAAACTCATTGCCGCAGGCGAGGTGAAGGTGGGTGGCGCTGCTGCCGCCAAGAATTTCCGCGTAGAAACGGGCATGGTCGTAGTCGTGGAAAAGCTTGTCGAGAAGGAATCGAGTACGCTCGAACCCGAAGATATCCCGCTCGACATCGTGTACGAGGATGAAGACATCGTCGTGCTGAACAAGCCGCGCAACCTGGTGGTGCATCCGGGTAACGGCGTTCGCACCGGAACTCTCGCCGCAGGTTTGCTCCACCATTTCAAGGATAACCTCTCTGCAGTCAACGGGCCGCTCCGTCCGGGTATCGTGCACCGTCTGGACAAGGATACGCCGGGCCTTATGGTTGTGGCGAAGAACGATGCCGCCCACAGGCACTTGGCGCACCAGCTCGAAACTCGCACGCTGCACCGCACGTACAATGCCCTCGTGTGGGGCTGTCCGCGTGACTTGGAAGGCTGCATCGACGCCCCGATTGCGCGCAACCCCAAGAACCGCCTCAAGATGGCCGTGGTGAAGGGTGGCAAGGAAAGCCGCACGCATTACGTGGCCAAGCAGTTCTTTGCTATTGCTACTTTGCTCGAACTGCAGTTGGAATCGGGCCGTACGCACCAGATTCGCGTGCACAGCCGCTATACGGGCCACCCGGTAGTGGGCGACCCGCTGTACGATGGCCGTGAAGAAAGTTTGAACCGCGTGCCGCCCCTGATGAAGGATGTCGCGGCGAAGGTGCTGGAGATGGCGCCCGCGCAGCTGTTGCAGGCGGTGAAGATTGAACTCATCCACCCGCGTACGGGCAAAAAGATGAAGTTCAAGGTTCCGATGGAAGAACCGTTCGCGAAGGTACTCAAGTTCCTGAAGAAGGAATGCCCGGCGGATGCTCCGGTGTTCGATGAAGAGGAAGGCTTCCGCGACTTTGATGCGGATATCCGTTTTGACGAGGGCTTCGAAGATGAAGTCGATAATGAATCGCTCGATCAATTCCAGGAGTGCGTATTCCCGGAATTGAAGGAACGCAAGACCCGTGCCCAGCGCCATGCCGAAAAGCAGGCGACTGCCGCCCAGCGCAGGGCCAAGGCTGCCGAACGCAAGCTCATCAAGCAGATGAAGGCGGCGCGTAAGAAGGGAATTGCGACCGAGGACTTCGTGGAACCCGGTTACGAACCTACGATTGACCCGGATTTGTTAGATTAGTTACTAGTTTATAGTTACTAGTTACTAGAATATCTTATATCAAGAAGCTTCTTGATATCTGCAACACTAGGAACTCGGAACTCAGAACTAGTAACTAAACCGAAGGTTTATTATGGAATCTTACTTCTTTATCGGTGTTGCGGGCGTGGGTATGAGCGCCATTGCCCAGTACCTTGTCGGCAGGGGTGTTGCGGTGAGCGGGTCTGACCGCCAATTCGGCGACTTCCTTGCGGGCAAAACGGAAAAGCCGCTCGTGATGAGCCAGCTCGAAGACTGCGGAATCAAGTGCTTTGCGCAGGATGGTTCGGGCGTTGTCGCGGGCCTCAATGCCGTGGTGGTGAGTACCGCCATCGAAGATACGAATCCCGATTTGAAGCGTGCGAAGGAACTCGGCGTCCCCGTGATGCACAGAAGCGAGATGCTCGCGAAGATTTCGAAAGAGGCGAAGACTATCGCCGTGAGCGGTACGAGCGGTAAGTCCACCGTGACCGCAATGATTTACCACATTCTTGAATACGCCGGATTGCAGCCTTCGGTGATGACGGGGGCTGGCCTCGTGAACCTGCAGGCGCAGGGAAAGATTGGCAATGCGGTGAGCGGCAAGGGTGAATGGCTCGTGGTTGAAGCCGACGAGAGCGATGGAACGCTTGTGCGCTATGAACCGGAAATAGGCCTGATTCTGAATGTGGACAAGGACCACAAGGAAATGGACGAACTGCAGGAAATCTTCCTCAAGTTCAGCCACAACATCCTTGACAATGGCAAGATTCTTATCGTGAACGACGCGCACCCGCTGGCAAAGAAGTTCAGCGCGGGCCGCGAATTCGATTTCGGGTTCGAGAACTACGTGGGCGTGCAGGGCACGGACTTCAAGACTGCCGGTACGCATATCAAGTTCCGCGTGCGTCATCTGGCAGAACTCGTGAACTTTGAAGTTCCGCTTCCGGGCAAGCACAACATGGAAAACGCCCTCGCGGCTGTGGCCGCGGCGCTTCGCGCCGGAGTGTCGCTCCATACCTGTGCCGATGCGCTCGCGACATTCCCGGGCGTTTTCCGCCGCCACCAGATTTTGGGAACGTTCAACGGCGTTACCCTCGTGGACGATTTTGCGCACAATCCCGCGAAGATTGCCGCAAGCATCAAGAGTGCGCAGGACTTTACCGATGGCCGTGTCATTGCCTGGTTCCAGCCGCACGGATTCGGGCCCACGCGCTTCTTGCGCAAGGACCTTGTGGAATTTATAGCGAAGACGTTGCGCCCGAAGGATTTCGATTTTGACCGCGACAACGACATGATGTTCTTCAGCGAGATTTACTATGCGGGCGGAACTGTCACGCGCGATATCAGCGCGGGCGACCTTGCCGACGACCTTTTGCTGAAGGGCTGCGAGGCCATCTACATCGAGAACCGCGATGAATGCGCTAAGAAGATGGTGGAATGCGCCCAGCCGGGCGATACCATCCTGCTGATGGGCGCTCGCGACCCGAGTTTGCAGGCCTACGCGCAGTCGGTACAGAAACTGCTGAAAAATAGGGAATAAGCCTTCTTGACGGATGCGGGGAACATGAAAAGAATCTTGTTGAAATCGGCGCTGGTGCCCGCTTCATTCGGGTCTGAAACGCGCAAGGATATCATCGTCGCGGACGGACGCTTCGTGAAAATCGCCGACAAGGCGACGGATGATGATGCCGACGGCGCCGAGGTTGTGGACTGTTCCCGTTTCGCCGTCTTTCCCGCTTTTTACAACGGCCATTCGCATGCGGCGATGTCGATTCTGCGGGGCTATGCCGACGATATGCCTCTGCAAAAGTGGCTGCAGGAATATATCTGGCCGTTCGAGGCCAAGATTACTGCCGACGATATCGAAATTGCGGCCCGCCTCGCTGTGCTCGAGATGATTAAGTCCGGAACGGTGTTCTTTGCCGACATGTACTGGCATCGTGAACATACCATGAAGGTGGTCGAGGAAATGGGAATTCGGGCCTCGATCGGGGTGACGTTTGCCGAATCCCTAATGTCTCCGGAAGCCATCGAGAAGAATTTCGAATTTCTCTCGAAACATACGGGTGAATCGGATCGCGTGAGTCTTGCGGTTGCTCCGCATTCCGTCTATACGGTAGGCGAGAAACTCCTGAAGCGCTGCGCCGAATTCGCACGTTCTGAAAATTACCAGGTCCATGTTCATTTATCCGAGACGAAGCAGGAACTGGATGATTGCGAAAAGCAGTATGGCTGTAGCCCGGTCCGTTTGCTGGAACGCGCCGGAATGCTGGACAGCAATCTCGTCGCGGCGCATTGCGTGCATTTCTCGGATGACGACATGAAGGCTTTTGTGGGTTCCGGGGCTACGGCCGTGTTGAACCCGTGTTCGAACCTGAAACTCGCGAGCGGAATTCCGCCTATCGATCGCCTGCTGCGTGCCGGAGCGAATGTCGCCCTCGGGACGGATGGCGTCTCTTCGAACAATAACCTCGACATGCGCGAAGAAATGAAGTTTGCCGCCCTGCTTGCAAAAGTGTGCGGCGGTGCGGAAACGCTGCCTGCGGGGGATGCCTTGAAAATGGCGTCGGTGAATACGGCCCGTGCCTACGGTATCGATGCGGGCGAGATTGCCGAAGGAAAACTCGCCGATTGTCTCTTGGTGGATATCGCGAATGAACGCATGGTGCCTTCGCACGACCTGTTGAGCAACTGGGTGTATGCCGCCGACAGCAGCTGCATCGATTCGGTCATCTGTAACGGGAAGTTCGTGATGCGCGGCCGCCGCGTGGATGGCGAGGACGATATCAAGAAAGAAGCCGAAGCCTGCGCGAAGAGGTTGGCGGCTGTCGCTGCGAAGTCATGCTGATGTCTCCCAGCCGTCATGCTGACTCTCCCAGCCGTCATGCTGACTCACCCTGCTGTCATGCTGACGAATGTCAGCATCAGATATAAACATTCCGACCCTGCCGTCATGCTGAGGACTCTCAGCATCAGATATAAACATTCCGACCCTGAGCGTTCTCAGGGAGACATTCGAGTGACCAAGCCTCAGGGGCACTCGGGATCGTTTACTTTGACTGAGTCGTAGATTCGACTTTTTCTTTGACGGTGGAAACTGCCTTGTCGGTTGTTTCCTTGGCCGCGTTGACGGCAGCGTCTTTTACGTCTTCGGCCGCCTGTACTGCGGCGTCTTTCGCCTGTTCTGCGGCCTGCGTCGTGGTCTCCTTGACCTTCTCTACGGCCTTGTCCGTGATTTCCTTGCTGAATTCGCTTGCCTTCTTTTCAGCAAAGCCGACCAGGTCGACTTCATCGGATGAGAACCCGAGCACTTCGAGGTTGAACTTGTAGAAATTGTAGGCGATGGCGTCGTTCCTCGCCTCTTTGAGGCCGCCCGAAACCGGAAGAATGTGCAGGATGCTGAGGAACATGAAGCAGATGACCCATGCCTTGCAGGCGCCGAGAATGCCGCCCAGGATGCGGTTCAACTTGCCCGCGCTCGTGTTCGCGATGGATTTCTGCACGAAGTGCCCAATCATGAAAAGCAGGACGAACGGTACGAGGAACCCGATGCAGATGCTGACGAGCTTGACCGTGAACCCGCTGATGGCGAGATTCGTTGCTATCGTGTCGGCGAGCAGGTCCTGCGCAAAATAGGCTCCTGCAAGTGCTGCTGCCCAGGCGACAAGTCTGAATACGTCTTTCAGGAAACCGCGCCAGATGCCAATCAGGGTCAATACCAGAATGCAGATGAGGCAGACGATGTCAATCCAATTCATGTTTATCCGTTAGAGGAGATGCAGGAGGGTGAATATTGCTGTAGGAACGATGATCCCTGTAGCAAGACCAATAATAAACAATTTTTTGGCCTTGTCCGGATACGTCGCTGGTTCTATGGCGGTATTCGTGCCCTTCATCGTGGAAGTCACCCATTCCGAAAGGTATGGCGTGAGGTCGCGCGGGTAGGATTGCAGCATGCGGCTCAGTTCGTCGGCGACATCGGCGGCCGAAAGCGGGCGCTTCGAGGGCTTTTTCTCGAGGAGGCGCATCACCAGCTTCATGAGAGGTTTAGGCGTGCCTTCGGGGAAGGCCTGCTTGCCGATTTTCAGCCTGCGGATGTTTTGCAAAGTTTGGTTGAGCGATTCCCCGCGGAACACGTTTTCGCCCAGCAGCATTTCGCTTGCGATGACGCCCATGCTGAACAGGTCGGATGCCGGGGTGGCGTCATCTCCGATGGTCTGTTCGGGGCTCATGTAGGCGGCCGTACCGATTTGCGAACCGGCCATGGTGAGCGTCGGGTCGTCTTCGTACACCTTGTCCATGTGCGCGACGCCGAAATCGAGCAGACGGATTCGCCCGTCCTTGTCGACCATCATGTTCGCGGGTTTCAAGTCGCGGTGGACGATGCCTGCACGGTGAACGACGCTCAGTGCGAGGAAAATTTCGTAGAGGATTGCCATCACGACCCATACGGGTGGCTGCTTGCATACATCCAGAATTTCGCGGAGATTCTTGCCCATCACGAATTCCATGGAAAGCGAAAGCTGGCCGTCGCTTTCCTTCCAGAGGGCGTAGGGTACGACGATGGCGGGGTGGTTCAGGTGGGCGAGGATGGTCGCCTCCTGCTGGAAGCGCAGAATAAAGGAATCCTGGTCCAGAAGTTTCGGGACCATTTGCTTCACGATGACCATGCGGTCGAGCGATTCGTCGTGGCAGAGCCAGACATTGCCCATGGCGCCATGCCCGAGCATCTGCGTCGGGGTGTAGCCTCCGATTTTTTTCGGGAGGGCATCCTTTGTCTGTTTCTTCGTCGTCGCCATTGCTAAACTATCCCGCGATAAACCTCTTGTCGTCCTTAAATTCTAGTAACTAATAACTAATAACTAATAACCAGAGACCAAAAACCAATAACTGGCGACCAATTACTTGTTTTTCCCATCCAGATAGATGGTATGGTGTTTCGTCTTCGGGTCCGGATTCGGGTAGTCGAGAATGTAATGCAGCCCGCGGGATTCCTTGCGGTGGAGGGCCGCGATGAGAATCATCTTGGAAACCTGCAGCGCATTCAGGAACTCGATGAAGTGGAAGTTTTCCGTTTCCTTGTTCTTGATGGCAGCCTGCACGTCGCTTTCGAGACCTTCGATAACCTTGAGGCCCTGGTTCAGGCCCGCGACCGTGCGCACGATTCCGCAGTGCGTCCACATCATGTCTTGCAGGATCTTCTTGCGCTTGCGCCAGTAGGCGGCCTTCGTGAAGGTGACGCGTTCCGTCTTGCTTGCCTTCAAAGTGCTAATCTTGTCTTTCAGGAGCCCGCTGTCGCAGATGTTGTCTACGGCGCGGATGGCGAAAACGACGCTTTCCAGGAGGGAGTTGCTGGCCAGGCGGTTTGCACCGTGGACGCCTGTCGCGGCGACTTCGCCGCAGGCGTACAGGCCGTTAATCTCGGTTCTGGACCAGGTGTCGACCAGTACGCCACCGCACATGTAATGTGCGGCAGGCACCACGGGAATCCATTCCTTCGTGATGTCGATACCTGCGTCGAGGCACTTCGCGTAGATGTTCGGGAAGTGGCTCTTGATATCCTTCGGGGTACGGCCCGAGAGGTCGATGAACATGTTCGGCTTGCCGAGGCGCTGCATTTCGCTGTGTATGGCGCGGGCCACGATGTCGCGGGGCGCGAGCGAGTGCAACGGGTGCACCTGGTTCATGAATTCTTCGCCCTTGTCGTTCTTGAGGATGCCGCCGAAACCGCGTACCGCTTCCGAAATCAGGAACGGCTTCTTGAGGCTCGGTGCGTAGAGGCTGGTCGGGTGGAACTGCATGAACTCGATGTCCTGGAGGGCAGCCCCTGCGCGTGCTGCAATCGCCATGCCGTCACCGCAGCTGTCGTGCGGGCAGACGGTGTACTGCCAGATGCGCCCGGCACCACCGGTAGAGAGGATGGAGGCCTTCGCATAGAGGTTCTCGACCAGGCCGGTTTTCTGGTGGATGATCTTTGCGCCCACGCAGCGCTTCGCCTTGCCTTCGCCCTTGCAGATGAGGTCCTTGATGTAGCAATTCTCTATATAATGGATGTTCTTGTGCTTGTGCAGTTCGCACAGCAGCGCGCGCATGATTTCCTTGCCGGTGAGGTCGGCCGCATGCAGGATGCGGTGGTGGCTGTGGCCGCCTTCGAGGTGCAGGTCGAACTGGGTCTTGTCGACGGGCGAGGGGGTGAACTGCACGCCCCACTTTACGAGCTGCCTGATGGTGTCGGGGCCGCTCTTGGTGAGGATGTTCACCGGTTCCTTTTTGCAGAGGCCGGCGCCAGCTTCGAGCGTGTCGTCGATATGGAACTTGAACTTGTCTGTTTTTTCAGTGACGGTGGCAATGCCGCCCTGAGCGTAGTTGGAGGATCCGTCGGGCTTCGCGCCCTTGGTGAGGATGACTACTGAGAGGCCTTTTTCGGCGGCGTGTATGGCTGCACTTAGGCCGGAAATTCCTGCACCGAGGACCAAAATATCGTACATGCGATGTCTCCGTTGAGAAACTTTTATTTTTGAATGACCAATAGATAGAAAAAAAGCGCTATTTCGGCATTATTTCAATTCAAAATAAATGGTTTTGGAATTTATTGCTAAATTTTGCTCCGACAAATTTTAATGGAGTCTACTCTATGTTAACGTGGATAAATGAAAAGGCCAAGTGGGTTATTGTTATTTTCGCGGCAGGTATTGTCGTGGGCCTGTTGGCAATGGACCGTGTTCCGAAGGGTGCGCAGAGTTATCCTGTCGGTGTCGTGAACGACCGCAAGATTTCGTACTCGGAATTTGATTCTCGTTTCAAAATGGTGCAACAGAACCAATTCCAGAATCAGCGCCTTGAAGACGAGCAGTATGCACAGCTTCGCAACGACATTTTCCGTTCTTTCGTCCGCCAGATTCTTCTGGACGAACAGATCGAAAAGGCCGGACTGGCAGCCTCGGTCGCCGAACTCAAGTCCGAATTCAAGAACAATTTCGAAGTCGTCCGCGCTCGCGTGATTCAGGAAGCCCAGTACAGGCTCAGCGTAATCCAGCAGCAGGCCTCTTCCCAGGAAGAACTGATGCAGCGTAGCCAGGCCTACATCGCAGGCCTCCCGAAGTTCGTCACCGATACGACCGCAACCAAGGAAGACTTCGAAGCTTGGCTCGAAACGCCGGAAGCCTTCAAATGGAGCATGATGCTTCAGCTTGAAGAAGAAATGAAGAACAGTAATATTCCGGTCAAGCAACTTCAGATGCTGGTTGGTGCGGGTGTCCACCCGACGACCCTCGAAGCTAAGTGGGCTATCGACCGTCGTCTGACTGATTTCGACATCGATGTCGCTTACGCTTCCAACAACGATTTCGCCGTGGCCGAAGACGTGGTTGATACCGCGATGGTCAAGGGTTACTTCAATGCCCATAGCGACAGCTTCTTTGTGGAAAACGATGCCGCCAAGTTCCAGTATGTGTCTATCCCTGTCGCCGCTACCGCCGCCGATGACGAGCGCGTTCGCGAATATGCGATGACCATCTACTTCCAGCTCGCCGATACGTCTTCTACGGCCACCTTCGAAGAAATGGCCCGTATCTCTTCCGAAGACCCGAGCAGTGCCGAAAACGGCGGTGTGCTTCCGCAGCCTGCCGGCCAGGGCGTGTACGTTCCTGAATTTGAAAAGGCTGCCCTCGCTCTCGATTCCGGCGCAGTTTCTGAACCGGTCAAGACGCAGTACGGCTACCACATCATCAAGTGCTTTGGCAAGTCCACCGATTCTACCGGCAAGGTTACCGCCGACGTCGGTCACATCCTGCTTGTGGTCAACGCTTCTTCCGAAACGATCGACAGCCTCGAAAAGATCCTTACGGGTATCAAGAACGATGTCGCTGCCGGCAAGGATTTTGCTGCTGCCGCCAAGGAAAAGAACCTCGAAGTCAAGGAATCCGGATGGGTTGACCGCAACGGCTCTATCGCCGATCTCGGTTACCTGAAGGGCCTTACCTCCTTCGCATGGCCCAACGAAAACCTTCCTGAAGAAGCTGGCAACGTTTCTCCGGTGCTCCGCAATGCGAAGTTCGTCGTGCTCGCCAACAAGGTCAAGGAACTCAAGGCCGGCGACCGCGATTTCGATATGTACTTCGAATCCATCAAGACCGCTCTGAAGGCCAAGAAGTCTGCGAATGCCGCTGGCGTCTACCTGAACTCCGTTGCAGACAAGGTCAAGGCTTGGAAGGCTCCGGTAGAGGGTGATTCCACCGCTACTCCGGTTACTGTCGAAAAGGTCACCATTCAAAACATGAAGGCTTCCGCCGAAGGTTACGTGAATGGCTTCGGTTACGGCAGCACTGCTTTGTACAAGGTTCTCAACGGCCAGAAGGTCGGCGAATGGGGCCCTGTCATCGAGACCGATAATGGTGCCGTGATGGTGCGCGTGAACAACAAGATTGTTGCTGACGATGCGGCTATCGAAACCGCTGTGAAGCAGGAAATCGAAAGCGCTGGTCGCTTTGCTTCGATGACAATGTTCAACGGATTCATCAGCAATATCGAAAAGTCGACTCCGGTTGAGAGCAATCTCGACCTGTTCTACAGGGATTGACGAAACTAGCGGGCTTTGCTATATTTGAGCCCGCTTGACGCCCCCATCGTCTAGTGGCCCAGGACTCGGGATTCTCATTCCCGCAACAGCGGTTCGAGTCCGCTTGGGGGTACTAAAAGGAACTCACCTAACGGTGGGTTCTTTTTTTTGCGGTTTGGAAGGCCTTTTTGAAAATGTCGCTTGTCCGTTTTTTTGAAAATGGAATTATTTTATTTACTATGATGCGATATTTTCTCTTTTTTTTAGTAATGGTTTTCTCGGCTGCGGTGGCTTTTGCCGAGGTCAACCCGATGCCGGACCTGGTTGATTCGCGCGATAAACAGGTCTACAAGACGGTACAGATTGGCGATCAGCGCTGGATGGCGGAGAACCTGCGGTTTAATTTGAAGGGGACGCTCTGCTATAACAAGCAGGAATCCAACTGCCGTGAATACGGCCGCCTCTACACGTGGGCTGCGGCCATGAGGCTTGTGGACTACTACAATTCGACTTCCATAACCAAACTCAAGAAGCGCGTGCACGATGTTTGCCCGGCGGGCTGGCATATCCCGAGCAACAAGGAATGGAAGAAAATGAAGTATTTCGTCGGCAAGAAGGGCCGGAGCGACGGCGTGGGCATCAGCCTCAAGGCGAAGGAAGGCTGGGACCGCGAACTCAGATTGCCGGCGGGGAGCGACGAATTCGGGTTTAACGCATTGCCGGCGGGCGAAAAGCATTATGTCGGCGAATATATGGACAAGGGAGCTTCGACCCAGTTCTGGGCTTCGAACGAGTTTGATGCTTACGGCGCCTACTTCTGGCGCCTCGCTTACGATTCGAGAACATTGGACAAGGTGTACGACGCGAAGGACAATGCCGTCTCGGTGCGTTGCGTAGAAGACAAACTGTACGAAATCAAGGAACCGCCTCCGCCGCCTGTTGTCGTAAAGCCGGAACTCATGAAGGTGCAGAACAATGATATTCTCGCGATTCATATTGGCGATCAGGTCTGGATGGCGAAAAACCTGGATGTGGATGTGCCGGGCAGCTTCTGCTATAAAGGCTTGCCTTTGAATTGCGCAAAGTATGGGCGCCTTTACACGTGGACTGCCGCCATGAAATTCTCGAAGAACTTGGAGGAAAAGTCGGCGCGTGATTCCATAAAGCGTATCCATCGCGGTGTATGCCCTGTGGGCTGGCACCTGCCGAGCATCTACGATTTCGAACGCCTGAATGCCTACCTGCAAGATATAGACGATGCGGTCGCCGTAGGTACGAACTTGAAGACGCGTGGCATATGGATCGAAACGGAAAATTCCATGCCGGGTGAAAATGGTTTCGGCTTCAACGCTTTGCCGAGCGGCTACCTGATACCGAGAGCGGGCTATACGGGAATGGATTCCTCGTCCGGGTTCTGGAGCACTGCCGAAGTCGATTCCCAGACGGTGATGTATTGGTCGTTGCGTTACGACAACGATGACTTCTTCCGCGACAGTACGGCCAAGTCGGCGGCATTCCCGGTGCGCTGCCTGATGGACCCGCCCGGAGATGACGAAATCTATGACAGTGCCGCTATTGCCGATGTGCGCGACGAGAACCGCTACAAGACGGTCGAAATCGGCGGTGTCCGCTGGATGGCGGAGAACCTGCGCTTTGCGGCTCCCGGCAGCTTCTGCTATGAGAACAAGGACATCCGCTGCCGCAATTACGGGAGGCTCTACCCGTGGCATGTGGCGATGAGATTGCCGGAAGATTTCATCGCGAATCCCGTGGAAGGCGCCGTGCAGGAAGAGCACCAGGGCGTGTGCCCCGATGGATGGCATATCCCGTCGCGTAACGACTGGAGAACGCTTATGGCGGCGGTCCAGAGAATGGGCAAGGGTAGCGTGGCTTCTGCCTTGAAGACGCGTGAAGGCTGGAATCGCGGGGGCGCGCCGATTACGGAAGCGTCCGGGTTCAATGCGATACCTTCGGGCGTGCGTTACAACGATGGCGAATTCATGGATTTGGGTTCTAGCACGTATTTCTGGGAAACAACCGGCGGATACGATGGAACGGGCGCCGGATACTGGAACCTCATCAATGCGCGTGACGAGGTGATACAGGCCGAAGATTTCGACAATATGGCCATTTCGGTGCGCTGCGTGAAGAATACGGCTCCACCGAAGAAGGCTGAAGGTGCGGCAAATGCGGAAGGCGCTTTAAAAGCGTTGAGTGCCACTCCAGATAGCGCCGCACCGGCTGGGACTGCGCCGGCTCCCTAAGGTCTAGAATAAACTGATTTGTCCGTTCGCGTCGGTTTTGCCGGCGCGATTCTTTGTTTCGCTACCCGCGGCGCTCTTGTCGCTGGCGGGGGATGTTGCGGGCGTCTCGTTGCCCTCATTTGCATTGTCTCCCGAATCGCTGCCCGCGTTCGCGATCTGCTCTAAAAGCCACGCTTCATCGTGTACGGGAATGCCGAGCTCGTTCGCCTTCGTGAGCTTGCTTCCGGCGGCTTCACCGGCCAAGACCCAGCTCGTCTTCTTGCTTACGGAACCCGATACCTTGCCGCCGTTCTCTTCGATGAGTTTGCGGGCTTCGTCGCGGTCCATGTTCGGGAGCGTTCCCGTAATGACTGCGGTCTGCCCTTGGAACAGCGTCTTCACGACGCCCTTGAATTCGGTGGGGCACCCGAGTTCTACGAGTTCGTCGATTTCCTGCGTGTAGCGTTCCGTGTGGAAGAAATCGTAGACGGATTTTCCGATGCGTTCGCCCACGTCATTCACGTTTTGCAAATCTTCGACGGTCGCCGTGCGGATTTTATCCAGCGTGCGGAAGTGTTTCGCGAGGTTCCTCGCACTGGTGCGGCCCACGAAGCGGATGCCGAGGCCGTGCAGCAGGTTTTCGAGGCTGCGTTCCTTGGAGGCGGCGATGGCGTCGTACACGTTCTTTGCGCTCTTCTTGGCCATGCGTTCCTGCGATTCCAGGTCCTCGATGGTGAGACGGTACAGGTCGGGAATGCGCTTGATTTTACCCGTGGCGATGAGGCTTGCGATAAGGGCAGGGCCGAGATTTTCGATGTTCATGGCCTCGCGGCTCACGAAATGCTCGAACAGGCATTGCACCTGTGCCGCACAGTGCATGTTTTCGCAGCGGAGGATGACTTCGCCGTCGATGTGCGTGAGCGGCTCACCGCATACGGGGCATTTTTCAGGAGCGGTCACGGGGACGGCTCCGGCTGGGCGTAGTTCTTTCTTGACGTCGGTAATCTTCGGGATGATTTCGCCGCCCTTCTCTACGCCGACGGTGTCGCCGAAGTGGAGATCCAGGCGGGCGACTTCGTCGAAGTTGTGGAGGGTGGCGCGCTTGACGGTTGTGCCCGCAAGGCGCACGGGTGCAAGGTTCGCCACGGGCGTGACCGCACCGGTGCGGCCGACCTGAAATTCCACGGAAAGGAGCGGCGTGTAGGCGCGCTCGGCCTTGAACTTGTAGGCGATAGCCCAGCGCGGGCTCTTGCTCGTGGTACCGAGTTCCCGTTGCATGGCGAGGTCGTTGAGTTTCACGACCATGCCGTCAATTTCGAAGGGAAGGCTGTCGCGGCTCGCGCCGATGTCTTCGGAAATCTTCATGATTTCGTCGACGGAATCCGCCTTCCAGAAGTCGTTCGTGTGGAACCCGAGCTTTTTCAGCTGTTTCAGGTTCTCTTCGTGTGTCGCGTTGTTGCTTTGCGGAATGTGATAGGCAAAGAAGCGCATCGGGCGCGTCTTGCATTCGGCGACGCTCTTGAGCTTGAGCGAACCCGAGACGGTGTTGCGCGGGTTCTGGAAAATCTTCTTGCCTTCCAAAACGAACTGCTCGTTCAGGCGTTCGAAGGCTTCGCGTTCCATGTACACTTCGCCGCGCACTTCAAAAGTGCCCTGCGGGATTTCGCTCGGGTCGATTTTCAGCTTCTTCGCGTCGAGCGTTTCGGGAATGTCCGCAATCGTGAGCGCGTTCAGGGTCACGTCGTCTCCCTGAACGCCGTCGCCGCGGGTAGCCGCCTGTTTCAAGCGCCCATTCTCATATACGATGGAGAGACTTACCCCGTCTATTTTCCTCTCGCAAATCCATTTCTTGGCCGCGCGGTTTTCTCCAGCGCCTCTCAATGCCGATGCGTCTATTTCCGCAATTCCGTCCTCGGCCGCCTTCACGAATTCCGCCATTTCTTCGGCGCTGTACACGTTCGCGATGCTGAGCATCGGCACGGCATGCGTGACCTTCGCAAAGTCGTTCGTGAGGTCGCTGCCCACGCGCTGGGTCAGGGAATCCTTGCCGCGCAGTTCCGGGTACTTCGCCTCGAGAGCTTCCATCTCCTTGAGCCCGAAGTCGAAATCCTGGTCGCTCATGGGGGAGAAGCCGTCTTTGTAGTAAAGGCGGCTAGCTTCTTCGAGTTGTTTCTTTAGTTCAAAATAGCGGGTAAGGTCAAAATCTTTCTGGTCCATCGCTATCAAAATAGAAAATATGCGTGAACGCTACAGAGTCTGACGCCTAATCGTAGCACGAGACCGTGCCGTCTATCTTGAGAGTGCTCATTTCGCACGTTTCTGCAATATTTCGGGCTGTACGGAGCGATTCGTTCCATTGCGAGATGTACTCGTTGGAGTTTTCTCCGTATTGCTCCTTTACACGATTGGCCAAGACGAGTTGGTCTACGATTTTCTGTTCGCATTCCGAATAGTACGGGTTGCTTTCATGTTGCAACTGGAATTCTAGGCCATGGCAGGAGCGTTCGACATCGTCGGGGGAACCGTAGGTGCACGAGAATGCCTGCAATGCGAATGAAGATGTGATGATGCTGGCCAGCCTGTAACGCCTGCTCCAGAAAACTGCGCTCAGGAAAGCGAGTATTTTACCGAGAATTTTGCGGAAAAAATTGTGCATTTGAAACCTCCTTCTTTCTTAGAAAGGTAATTTATAATTTTTATTGACAGAAAGTTCTTTGGTTTCAAATAATTTATCTTCAGTTCAGAAAGTGTTTCATATGAAGATAAAAAAGCCTCCCTGCGGGGGAGGCTTCGATGTGGAAAAAATGCTGTACCTAGCGGTATTGCGTGCTCCAGCGGCGCTTGAATCGGGGCTCGTCCAGGACTTTCGCCCAGATGAATCCCTTGCGCACGTCGGCGATGTTCCTTGTGGAAACAAGGGGAGCGCGCCGCGCGACAACAACCGTTCCGTCGTCCGAAGCGTTTGGGTCTTCGATCGCGTCAAAGCCGGAAGAAGAGGCTGCGGATTCGCGTGCCGATCTGGCGCGGCCTTCTAGTTCGTTCAGCTTGCGCTGGCGTTCCAGTTCCTGGTGGAGACCGTCGTCTTCTTCGGCTTCGGCTTCTTCGAGAATCTGCTCCTGCGAGGGTTTATCGTGATTGAGGAGATTGTTCAACTCGATGAGGTCGTGCACCAGCACGTCGTGCTCGCCGTCACCCATGTCGCGCCCGATAATACGGTACTTCTGGAGTTCAGCGAGCATCGTAATCGCTTCACCCTCCGTCAGGTCGAATTGGTCTTTCAGAAATTCCATATCGACGACGTCGAGTTCGATTACCTCTTCTGCGATATCGCGGAAGGTTAACGGTTCGTCACTATACTGCGGCTGCGGTGCCGGCGGTGTGGGCGGCTCGATGTTTCCCTGCTCGGCTTCGTTCTGTGCATTTTCGAACTGGCGAATCAAATCCTGCAAGGAACGCGGAGGTGCAAACTGCGGCTCCGATTCCTGGGACTCGATTTCGCTTTCGTCTTCATCTGCATCGTTGCTCGGCTGGTACTGTGGCATCTGTTGCTGCTTTTTCCTGTTCGCAGCAACCTTCTTGATGACAACATCAAGAAGCCAGATGCCGATGAGTATGAGTAAGCCTTGCATTTACTACTTCGCTTCCGGAGCAGCTCCGATTTCCTTGCGCATCTGCGTGTCGGCTTCGATGTTCTTGAGGTTGTAGTAGTCCATAACGCCGAGCTTGCCATCGCGCAGTGCGGATGCCATGGCCATCGGGATCTGGGCTTCGGCTTCGACGAGCTTGGCCTTCATTTCCATGACCTTCGCCTTCATTTCCTGTTCGGCGGCATAAGCCATGGCGCGGCGTTCTTCTGCCTTTGCCTGTGCAATCTTCTTGTCGGCTTCGGCACGGTCGGTTTCGAGGATAGCACCGATGTTCTGGCCCACGTCCACGTCGGCGATGTCAATGGAAAGAATTTCGAAGGCGGTGCCGGCATCGAGGCCGGAGGCGAGCACCTTCTTGGAAATCATGTTCGGGTTTTCGAGCACTTCCTTGTGGCTTACTGCAGAACCGATGGAAGATACGATGCCTTCGCCAACGCGGGCGATAACGGTTTCTTCGCCGGCGCCACCGACGAGCTTCTGGATGCTGGCGCGCACGGTAATACGGGTCACGGCATGTAGCTGGATACCATCGAGGGCCACGGCGGAAACCTTCGGGGTCGTGATGACCTTCGGGTTCACGGACATCTGCACGGCTTCGAGCACGTTACGGCCGGCGAGGTCGATGGCGGCGGCTTCCTTGAAGTCGAGCTTGATGTTCGCCTTGTTGGCGGCGATGAGGGCCTGAATCACGCGGAGCACGTTACCGCGGGAAAGGTAGTGAGCTTCGAGCAGGTTCGTGTCGACGGGAAGGCCGGCCTTGCAGCTGAGGATTCGGGCTTCCACAATCACCTGCGGCGGCACCTTACGCAGACGCATACCGATGAGCTGGAAAATGCTCACGTTCGCCCTGGAGAACAAGGCCTGGAGCCAGAGGCTGAAGAACTTGCCTACGAAGGCGAGCAGGATGATGACGGCGATCGCCGCGATAATGATTCCAACGATGAGAAGAGTATCCATTAGTTTTCTCCAATTTGAAATAACCTAAACTAATATACTTTTTTTTTAGAAAAAAGACCGGTTTTTGGGCCTTTTTGGAAAGCCTTTTCCAAAAAAATCCTTTTTTCCGTCTTTTGTATGGGATTAGAGATTATATTGGAAAGGGTATATAGGAAACAACGGCCAAAAAAGGGAAAAAATGCGACAAAAATTGAATTTTGTACTGTTGCTGTTCGTATTTTCCCTGCTTGCGTCCGGGTGCTCGCATGTGATTTCTAATCCATGCGCTTCGGGTGAAGGCGACTGTATTGAGTTGGACTACGAGGTCGGCTTTACCCATTCTTATGTAGACAGCGGCTGGCAATTTGATGAATGGAAATATGTTCCCTATTTCTTCGACGACATGTTTGATTCGGTCGAATACGAACTCGAAGTTCGGGATACGTTCGAAATCCGGTGGGGAAAATATCTTTCTCTAAATCAAATTCTTCCGGCTTCTGATAGTGTCTATTTCCATTTTGAAAATTCGAAGTCGAATCGTTATGTCTTCAGTATGGACAAGAACGGGAAAGCGCCGCCGATACTCAAGGTGTCTACGTTTTCCGCAAGTATAGAATGCTTTGTCAAGGCTATCGAAAAAGAGGGGCGGTGGTACTATCCGATAGACATGGATGAAATCAATCCGGGAGAATGGTTTACTGCGCTTGCTCTGTACAATAGCGACACTTCCGCATATACGGGGAAGGTGAAGAACGTATCGGTTTATGACAGCGATAAGGTGTGGCCACTTGATTTTGATGTGAACCTAGTCGTTGTTGGGAAGTTTATGGGTACAAGTGACAAGGCTTCCATAGAAGAAGTCTCCGAAAGGATTTTGGCGCGCTTGAACCAGGCCCTCAATCCGGGCGGGATTCATGCCCGTAATATCAATATCCTGTATGCAAAGGACCATCCGACCGTTGGCAAGAACTTCACGAAAGACGAACCCTATATTGTGCCTCATACGAATACGTACGATGACGACCCGCTGATTGAATTGGGACATTGGCCCGGTCATGAGGGCGAGATAATGCTGGTTTTGGGCTACTATATTGCGGATGAGGTCGAATCACCCTTGGGCTTTTCTCCCAAGCCGGGAACGATTTATTATGACGGGTCGGAATGGGGGGCCAGTCATGTGACTCTGGCGACTCATTATGAGTCCGGCAAATCTACGCTGTCATCGCAGACTATAGGCAATGTCGCCATACATGAACTGGGACATTTCTTTGGGCTGGATCATACGACGGAACTCAGCGACATTATGTATCCGCAGCAGTCCGATGAAACCAATGTGACATTTACTCCGCAGCAGATGGATGTCATCCGCATGTACCTATCGACAAACCCGCACAAGTAGGGCGGTTATTCGTTTGCCGCGCTCACCCAGATATGGCCTTCCTGTACGGATTCGACCTTTACAGGGGTGTTCGCCTCGATAATCTCGCCGTGTGTCTGCACGTCGAACAGCTTGGTTGAACCGTCGGGCATGGTGAAGCTCGCCTGGCCTACGGGGCGGAGGAAGGTCTTTGCAAGTCCTACATCGCCGACATTGACTTCCTGCACGGATTCGGTGGGGGAGGCCGCAGTCTCGAGGTCCGCCTTGAGCATGGGAGTCCAGCCTTCGGGGAGAAGCGGAATCAGGTACTTGCTTGCGGCGATTGGGAATACGAGCGCAATCGCTGCGCAGCATAGCATGTATAGCAGGCCGAATAGC
>CACXXH010000052.1:0-22250 GCA_902771595.1 Fibrobacter succinogenes
GATTTGGAACAGGACAGCCGCTTGACTGGTCATGACGAGCATCTGCTTGACCATGACCGTAAATTTGACGAACTTTTCGAGGCGATGGACCGTGGCGAGCTCAAATCCAAGGGCATTTTCTACGAAAGTCAGGAGTTTGACGCCTATGCTTTTGCATGTGGGCTCATCCGTCAAGCCCATAAGCGCATTGTGCTTGTGGACAATTATGTGGACGAAACGACTCTTTTAATGATGCTCAAAAGGAAAAAGGGCGTCTCGGCAACGATTTATACCTATGACAAGAGCAAAATTTTTGAGCTAGACCTCCAGAAATACAATGCGCAGTATGTCGACAGCCCCATAACAATTCATCCAAACACAAACACACATGATCGCTTTTTGTTTATAGACGAAACATCGTATCACTTTGGGGCGTCCCTAAAAGACCTCGGGAAAAAGATGTTCTTTTTCAGCAAGGAGGACTTTACGTTAGATGAGGTGCTGAATAAATCTCGTTAAGCGCACTCTACATAGACCAAATCAATTCGGCCTTCGATAACGCGGTCCATCTTAATTTTCCAGCCGTTCGATTCCAAGAAGGCCTTGTATTCTTTTTCGGTCCATTCGTGTGCGAAGCGGATGCCCACGAGGCTCAGGAATTTTTGCCACAGGTTCTTCTTGCCGCCTTCGCGGAAAAAGAAGTTCGGCGCAATCAAGAGCCCGTCACGTTTCAATACACGGCGAATTTCTTCAAGCGCCTTTTCAGGATTCGGGATAATATGAAGCGCATTCGCTATCACGACAACGTCAAAGGAATTGTCCGCAAAGCGTAACGAAGTCGCGTCTGCAACTTCGAAGCTCAAGTTATCTGGATTCTTCGCCTTGAGTGCGGTTTCAATCATCTTCGGCGCAAAATCCGTTGCCACCACGGACTTTGCGGCAGGCGCAATATGTCGAGCAATCATCCCGGGGCCGGTCGCAAGCTCAAGTACATCTTTGCCCTTGGCGACTTCGGCAATCCGCGCATACAGAAAGTCATAGATATTCTTCTGCGAGCGCATCGAAAATTCGTAAACCGGTGCGAATATGTCCCAAATGTTTTTGCTCATAAAGTCCTCTATCGGGGTAAAATATAGTTATAGGCCACAACAATATTTTTCCTAGCGATGGCGTCATCGAGAAATTCAAACATCGTGCGGTACGCATAATCGCGAACGTCCTTGCGAGAAAGGAACAAGTCGTGCATGCCGTCTTCAACCGTTACCGTCGTGACGTCGCTCCCTAATTTGGGGGCCCACTTTTCCAGGAGATTCACATCGAGCATGCAGTCGCAGCGCATGTAGTCTTCGTCCCATTTGACGTTGTCGACCGTACAGCCGCTACGCATCATAAGGACGGGAGCCTTTATCTGCATTCCCGCGTGAATCCACTTGATGCCCCTTTCTGTTGCGCGAAGGAATCCGAAGTATTGCTGCGGCCATTCATCGCTCTTTAATTCCGTATTGAATTCCCATTCGCCGCGTTCAGTTTTCAAGAGAGACATATTGTACTTGGGAGATTCCTGTTTTGGCGCAGGCGCGTCAGGCATCAGGAGTGCTATGTCCGAAAATACGGGGAAAGCCACGTTGCGGACAAACCAGCTGTTTTTATAATCCAAAAAAGGACTGTTCAAGACTAACGCCGCAAAATCTTCGATATTGCGCTCGTTCAGATAATTCGGCGTAATCAAGCCTCCTTGAGAATGGCCTATAATGACAAACGGCAAGCTGCTAGAAATGGAATTCCCTGCAATTTTCTTGCTGAGAGCCACGGCGGCATCCAATTCAGCGTAGTATTCCTTGACGCTACGCATGTCGGAACGAGGATCTCCATCACGATACGAACGCCCGTTGTAATGCAAGTCAATGGCGAAAAAAGCAAATCCTGCAGAATCTGACTTTTCGGCGAGTTCTTCTTGGAAAAAGTAATCGTTGTAGCCGTGAACATACAAGATAATCCCTCGCGGGCTGGAATTCGGTGCTATCGAGCGCGGCGAACTTTCGGCAGGGTATTCAATAAGCGTAGAACGAAAAACCTTGTCGTACGGATTCGTTTCTATCGGGTAAATCTGGTAGGGATTTCCCAATTCCGGGTCTACAGCTTTTTGAGCCAACGAATTGCTGACAATTGTTTGCAGGGTGGCGGCCGGGAGCGGTTTGCTGTATGCCTCGTCACGCTTCTTTTCTTTGCACGCGGCAAGGCACGCATTGGCGGAGGTGGCAGAAATTAAAATTGCTAAAGTCGAGATGAGGGTAGTTTTTACTTTATTCATGCATACACAATAAAAAAAAGACTACTAGCTCGCTACTCCATTTAGACAAGCAAAAATCCGCCGCGGCGTTCGCCGGACGGGAAATCAAACTTCCTTATTTTTGTGGAAACGTACCTAAAAAAAGGAAAAATTTTTATGGAAAAAATTGATTAGAAGCTGGAAATAGTTTCTTGACTGAGAGTGAGATCTATGCCTTCACCGGCATCGTCGCTGTAAGGCTCTTGCGTCACCAGGTTCAATTTCTTTTGGTGGGAGCATGTTGTTTTAGTGGCATCATGCTCTTGGCGCAAATTCCCATGGTTGACAAGTTATGTAGCAGCGCCGATGTCGAAGGAGCGAGTATTCCAAAGAACCCGGCAGCCAGTAGGGCAGTGTTGAAAGTCACGATAAAGTGGTAGTTCGCCTGGATCTTGTCCATGAGTTGAGAGCTCAGATCCTTCAGCTCGGCGAGGTCGCGCAGGTCTTCGCTACGGAGCGTTACGTCGGCGGTTTCTCGCGCGATGTCGCTTGCATCGCTCAAGGCTACGGAAACGTTCGCGGCGGCAAGTGCCGGGGCGTCGTTGATCCCGTCGCCGACCATAATTACGCGGTGTCCCTCTGCCTTCATTTTTTCGACATAGCGGTGCTTGTCTTCGGGTAAAACCTGTGCAAAAAAAGTGTCGATTCCAAGCAACTGGGCGGTACGTTCGGCAGCCTTCTGGCTGTCACCGGTAATCATCGCCACGTGTTTGATGCCGCGTTTCCGGAGCATGTGAATGGCTTCGGCTGCTTCGTCGCGGGGCGGGTCGCTGATGCAGAGAACACCTGCCAATTTTCCGCCGATGGCGAGGTAAATCACTGAAGCCGCTCCGGCAAGTTCATCAATACGCCGTTGTTCCGAGTCACCGACGGAAACGAGCTCATCCTCGATAACAAAATGTTTGCTACCGATGACGGCTCGTTCCCCGTTCAGTGTGGTCGCAATTCCATGTGCTACAATGTACTGAACGTCGGCGTGCTCTTCCTCGTGATCGATTTCCCTGTCGAATGCCCCGCGTACGATGGCGCGAGCCATGCTGTGCGGGAAGTGTTCTTCGATACAAGCCGCGATGCGAAGCACCTCTTCTTCGCTGCGGCCTTCAAAGGGAATGACGCGCTCGAGCTTAGGTTCTGCTTTAGTGAGCGTTCCTGTCTTGTCGAAAATGATGGTATCGGCCAGGGCAAATTCTTCTAGGTATTTGCCGCCCTTGACGGTGATGTCATGGTCGGCCGCTTCGCGGAGTGCCGAGATGACTGAAATCGGGGTTGAAAGCTTGATGGCGCAGGAATAATCAACCATCAGAATCGAGACGGCCTTGGTGACGTTGCGGGTTAACAGGAGTGTCAATCCGAATCCCAAGAAACTGTAAGGCACAATCCCGTCGGCGAGCCTTTCGGCCTTGCTCTGGATAGATGCCTTGAGGTCTTCGGACTGGTCGATCAGTTCGATAATCTTTTGAATCTTGGTATTGCCATTTACCGCTCGCACCGAGACGACAATGGACCCTTCGTCGAGAATGGTCCCTGCAAATACGGACTTCCCGGCGGACTTGTGTACCGCCCGCGATTCGCCCGTCATGGTCGCTTCGTTCACGAAGGCGTCTCCCTCGATAACGGTTCCGTCGACAGGAATCATGGCGCCCGAGCGGATTCGCACCAGGTCGCCTTCCTTTACGTCTTGCAGATGCATCTGCACATCGACACCGTCCTTGACGATCCAGACTGTGTCCACCTTGACGGCGAGGCTTGCGGTAAGTGCCGTGCGCGTACGAGCCTTGGTGTATTCTTCCAGAAGGCTGCTGACATTCAACAGGAACATGATTGTCCCCGCCGAATTGTAGTTCTTTTGAAGGATGCTCGCCCCGATGGCGGCTCCGTCTAGAACTTCTACGGTGAGCTTGCCCTGCGAAAGGATGTCTAGCCCCTTCATTACATATTTTAGCCCTTTGTAAATATGGATTGCCGTTCGGACAGGTAGCGGTACGAACCACTTGAACAAGTAACGGCGTGCCAGCATGAACGCGAGTTTGTTTTTGAACTTGGAATCTAGAGCCTGCAATTGGTAGGCCGCGTCCGGTTCGCCATCGGGCAGTGTCGCAGGATTCAGTTTTTGAATAAACTCGATTAATTGTTCACGGAAACCGGATTCGTATTCAATGAGAATGCCTCCGTTTTCAGAATGCACGATGGCGTTTTTTACGTAGGAATTAGCCACGCAGGCTTTGTGAATGCGCGACTCATGTTCCGGTTCGAAAGCGTACGCCCCCGCACGAAAGCGGATACGCCCCGGCTTGTCGTAAACAATTTTTGTTCGCATAACGGATTACTTGCCTGCTTCTTTCTTGGCGTCGTTGCAAATGTCGGCGGCTTCGTCCTTCATATCCTGGAAGGTGGCCTTGGCATCGGCGGTAAACTTCATGCCGTGTGCAAGTCCCTTGACGGCGTATTCGCGGGTCTTCGGAGCCTTCAGAATTTTCTTGGCGATGGCAGAACCGACGGCACCGCCTACGACGCACCAGAATTTTTCGTTTTTCCAAATGGACATGATATACTCCTTGTTTGAATTTTTGTTCGATGCGTAAAATCTATTTAATTTCGAAATTAGATTTTGTTACATACAAATTAATATTCAAACTTCGGGCGGCAGTCTACTTTGAAGTGCACATCGCTAACATTGTTAGAATGTTTTCAATTAGTTCAGGCTAGAAAAGTTTCTTAGCGTAAAGAAAGTCTATTTGGATTCTTTTATGTCTAACTGGAGCGGAATGCCCGTTTGGAGTAGAAAAAGAAACGTCTTCTATCTAATTTCGCGCTCTAAAAAAGGACAAGGTGTATGCAAGTCTCCCGTATTAACAACTTCTTTGCCCGAATGGGGCGTTTTCAGATAGCTCACCGCTGGCTAATCCTCGCGGCGACTCTGGTTTTTACTATAGCGGCATGCCTCGGGCTTCCGCATCTTTCGATGTCGAGCAGCGACGACGAATGGTTTGATGATTGGGATCAGGTGAAACTGAACCAAGAACATTTTTACGATATCTTCGGTAGCGATGATTCGTTTATGGTGCTGGTTCGCGCAAATGATGTCTTTGCTCCCGAAGTGCTTTCCGCCATCGATAGGCTTTCGAGAAGGCTCGAAAACGAGGTCCCGTATGCCGAACGCGTCGTCTCGTTGACACGCAACCTTTCTATTCCCAAGGCGAATGACGAGGGTTTCGAAGTCATCGACCCGTTCGAAGACGGCATTCCGACCGACCCGCAAGAAATTGCGGCCAAAAAAGCGCTAGTGATGAGCCGCCAGTCGCTGGTAAACGGCGTCGTGTCGGATGACTGCAAGGAAACCTGGATTCTCCTTTCGTTAAAAAAATACGAAGGCGGCATGGAATTCGGCAAGGACAGCATTGCGCCTTTCGCCCGCAAGGTCATCGAATCCGAAGAATTCAAGAGTGACCGTTACGAGCTTTTGCAGACGGGCATGAGCTACACCGAAATGGAAGAGGAGGAAGTCATTACGCACGAATGTGCCATGCGCATCGGTTGCGGCTTTGCGGTGATGCTCCTTTGCTTGATTCTTTTTGTGCGCTCGCTCCGTGGGGTGGTGGTGCCAGCCATCGCGACGGTTTGCGGCATCGCCTCGGTTCTGGGAATCAACGCCTGGCTCGGCGTTACGGGGGATTCCTCGATGGTGGCGCTCCCTGTGCTTTTGGGCATGGCGCTTTCGGTGGGCTATTCCATCCACTACATCAACGCTTTCCGCATGCAGTTCCGCCGTTCCGGCAAGCGCAAGGAATCGGTGGTTTTTGCCATCCAGGAAACGGGTTGGCCCATCTTCTTTACGGTTATTACTACGGTAGCCTCGCTTCTTTCCTTCTTGTTAGCGGGGATTCGCCCTATTCGTTGGATTGGCGGCATCTCTGCGGGGATTGTCGCGATGGTCTGCCTCTACGTGATGATGCTGATACCCGTTCTTATGAGTTTCGGGCGCGATGCGGAACCTGAACCCGATATGGTCAAGGCCGCTGGTGCCACCAAGGCCGATATCCTCTTCGAATTTTTCGGGCGCAAGGTTTGCCGCCACGGCGTCATTGTCGCGATTATCGCGTGCGCCGTCATGCTCCTCCAGGTTCCGGGAATTATGCGCATCGACGTGAACATGGATTACACCAAGACTATGGGGCAAAAGATTCCTTATGTAGTGCGGCTCTTGGACATGCTCAGCGGAAAACTCGGGAGCCTCTACGACTTTAACGTGATGGTGGAATTTGGCGAGTCCGATGCGTTGAAGGACCCGGCGAACATGAAGCGCATTGAGGAATTGGAAGAAAAGCTCGGGACGCTCCAGCTTACTAAAGTTTCGGGCGGAAAACCGCGCGTACAGTCGGTCACGAGCCTTGTGAAGGAAATGAACCGCACCTTGAATGGCGACGATACCGCCTATTATGCCGTTCCTGCCGAAAAAGATATGCTTACGCAGTTGCTGTTCCTCTACGAAATCTCCGACCCGGACGCCATCTTTAGCTGGATGGATGAAGATTACAAGACGACATATATTCATGTGGAACTTTCGGGCTACGATGCGAAAAAAATTGTCGCGGATCTGGACAGCGCCAAGAGCTATATGACGGATTTATTCCCGGATGCAAAAACTTCGGTGGTGGGGGACGTCGTCAACTACGCCGAAATGAACGGGAAACTGGTGGGTGGCCTGTTGCGCTCCTTCGGTGGCTCCTTTGTGATTATCGCCATCATGATGATTCTCGCTTTCGGGAGTATCCGTGCGGGACTTATCGGTATGATTCCGAATGTGGCTCCGGTGCTGCTGATTGGCGGGTTCATGGGGTATCTGAATATGCCGCTCGACATGATTACGATGATCATTATGCCGATGGTCTTGGGCATTGCCGTCGACGATACGATTCACATGAATAACCACATCAAGTACGGTTACGAAAAGACGGGCAGTTACAGGCAGGCGCTGCTACTCTCTTACCGTGAAATCGGCAAGACGATGGGCATGACGACTTTCATTCTGTGCGCGATGTTCTTCGTGTTCATCTTTAGCCCGATGGGCGCGCTCCACAACGTGGGAATCCTTTCCATCTTGGGTCTTGGCGGAGCTCTTTTGGCCGACTATACGCTCACCACGGCGTTAGTTTACCTGTGCAAACCGTACGGGTCGTCTAAAAACCGTTTGGAGTAGTTTTTTTAAGAATTTGCATCTACCTTTGCGTTTGATTATGAAATAGGAGAAAGAAATGAGTCTTCCAAAGATAAACATTGAAAAAATTAATGCAAGATTCGGCCAGTTCGGCGAATTCTTGCTGACGCACAGGGCAATCCTGCTTGTAGCTTTTATTGTTCTTTTGGCAGTTTCCGTCGTGGGTATGAAAAAGATCTACGTGGAGGCTTCCTGGGACAGCTACTTCATCGAGGGTGACCCGATGCTCGTCGAAACCGACAGGTTCAAGGAGACTTTCGGTAACGATTACTTCGTGGGCGTACTTGTCGAAAGCGACCACTCCATTCTGAGTCCGGATAACCTGAAACTATTGCGGGAACTTTCCAACGAGCTGCGCGATAGCCTCTCGTATTCCGACGGCAAGGCGACTTCTGTTGTCGACCTGGAATACATGCTGGGCACTGAAGAGGGCATGGAAATTACGCAGATTGTGCCCGAAGAAATCCCGAACGATGAAGCGGGAATCGCCGAAATCGAGAAGAAGCTCGCCGCAAAGCCGGAACTTTCGAAGAAGCTGATTTCTAGTGACCGCAAGCAGTCCTTTATCAATGTCAAACTGCGCCCCTTCCCGGAAGATTCCGTGTGGAAGGCCGAGGGCAAGAATGCTCCCGATATGCAGACCGGTGAAGAGACTGCGAAGATTATCGCGAAGGAAAAATACGCATCGCTTCACCCCAAGGCTACGGGAATGCCTTACCTGAGCTTCGAAAAATTGAAGTTTATCGGCGAAGAGATGGGGCGCATTTTCATCATTACAGTCATCTTTGCGATTATCGTCATGTTCCTGGTGACCCGTTCCCTTCGCGGAATCGTGTCCCCGCTTATCACGACCTTTGCGGGCATCATCATGACGTTTGGCCTGGTGGGTTATCTCGGCCTCTACATGGATGCTACCAACATCATGGTGCCTGTAATTCTGGCCTTTGCCGTATCCATCGCCTACAACATCCATATCCATTCGTTCTTCCGCAAGAACATGATGCTTACCGGCAAGCGTAAGGAATCGGTGCTTTATGCCATGCGTGAAACCGGCTGGTCGGTGCTCTTCTCGGGCCTTACCACCATCGTGGCGTTGCTTTCCTTCCTTTCCGTGATGCTCAAGCCCATCCGCTCTGTCGGTATCCTTTCTTCTATCGCTGTCGGGTTTATCCTGCTTGTGGCCCTTACCGTTACCCCGATTCTGCTCAGTTTTGGTAAAGACAAGAAGCCCGATGCCAAGGTGCTCGAAAGGGGAGATACCCGCATGGGCAATCTCCTAGACAAGTTGGGTAACTTCGTGCTCGGTCATGCGAAACCCATCGCCGTCATTTTCGCAGTGGTTACCGCCATATCGCTTTACGGAGTGACCAAGATGGAACCCGCCTTTGACGTGGAACGCACCATGGGCCGCAAGGTGGAATACGTGAGCAAGATGCTTTATGTGGCGGAATCTGAAATCGGAAGCTTCTATTCTTACGACTTGGTCATCGATTTCGGTACAAACGACAAGGCGAAGGAAGTGGAGAACCTGAAAAAGTTGGAACAGCTCCAGAAATACGCCGAAAAGTACCCGCTGACCAAGCGCTCCACTAGCATTTTGGATATTGTCAAGGACTTGGACCGCACCCTTAACGAAAACAGGCAAGAAATGTACGCCATCCCCGAAAATGAGGAGCAGGTGGCGCAGATGCTTTTGCTTTACGAGAACGCCGGCGGTTCCGAGGCAACCTACTGGATGGATTACGATTACAGGAAACTCCGCCTGATGGTGGAAATCTCCAGTTACAACTCCAACGAACTCCAGAAGGAAATCGAAGACCTGCAGGCTTATGCTCGAACCCTCTTTACCGATGCGAAGGTAACCGCCGTGGGTAACCTGCCTCAGTTTACCGCCATGCAGCAGTACTTGGAAGTGGGCCAGATGACGTCGTTCCTCATTTCTGTCGTTATCGTCGCCGTGCTCCTGATGATTGTTTTCGGCAGCATCCGCACGGGCCTTATCGGCATGATTCCGAACATTGCCCCGGGTATTTTCGTGGGCGGCTATCTTGGACTTAGCAACATTCCGCTCGACATGATGACCGCGACGCTCATTCCGATGATTATCGGCCTTTCCGTGGACGATACCATCCACTTCATCAACCATGGCCATGTGGAATTCGACCGTAGCAGGGATTACAAGGACGCCATCCTCAAGGTGTTCCGTACCGCCGGCCCGGCGCTCGTAATGACTACCATCATCATGGTCGCGACCTTCTCGGGCTTTACCACCTCGAAGGCCACGCAGATGTTCAACTTCGGGTTCGTGGTGTTCGTGGGCCTGGTTTCGGCTTTGCTTGCCGACCTGTTCGTGACCCCGTTGCTTATCAAGAAGTTCAAAATCTTCGGGAAGTAGAAACTTTTATACGATTGTTGTGTCATCCCAAGTGGGAAGAAGCATCGAGAAATCGGTGCTTCTTTTTTTTATCCCGGTGCATGCAAAAAGAAAACCATCCTGATGGATGGTTTCCTTTGGAGGTGGATTTGGAGGACAATCTTTGCTGTGGGCGATTATGCCTGGAGCAGGGCCTTGCCGAGGTTTTCGCAGGCGGTCTTTCCGTCGCCATCAGGAGCGTTTTCGATGGCGAGGGGTTCTGCCGCGAGCAAGAGTCCCGCGCTTTCTGCGTCGGCCTTCCACGGGTTCATCCATTCGCCGCCGCCCCAGCCGTACGATCCGAAAAGGACGACTTTCTTGCCGGAGAGCGAAGGTTTTACCGCCTCGTAGAAGGGCTGGAATTCGGAATCTTCGAGTTCCTCGGCGCCCATGGCGGGGCATCCGAGCGCATAGCGGCTATATTCGGCCAGCTTTTCCTGTGAAAAGTCCGAAACGTTGAATACATCGGCCTGCCCACCGGCGGCATTGATGCCTTCGGCGATGTACTTGGCCATCAGTTCGGTGTTTCCGGTTCCTGTCCAGTAAATGACTGCGATTTTTTCCATTTTGATTCTCCTGTTATTTAAGTTATAGTTCCTTCGACTACGAACCTTCGGTTCTCCGCTCAGGATGACACGGAGCTTGTTTATCCGACGGCGAGCATCGGAAGCGAATAGCCTTTTTCAAATAGCGAAGACATGACCGTAAAGCATTTCCGGAAACATCTGAAGATTTTTTCAGATTCTTCGACGTTGCCATAAACTTTCCAGTAACCCGTACTTTTGCAGTTCTTGCCCGCGTTGGCGATGAATCCTTTTACGTCTTCGAGCGGATAGCCCAGAAAAAGCCCTATTTCGTGCGGAAAACAGTGGCATTTCGCGATTCGGTGCGTCAAGTTGGCTATCAGGGCTTCTTCTTCGAAATTCTGGTAGCCGTAGGGTTTTAAAAAGTGGCGGATTTCTTCGGCTTTGAAAAGGCAGTTCAAGAGGCTGCGGCGGTAGACAAACACAAAACTGCGGCCGCAGCGCTCCGCGACAACTCGCACAAATATGCCTGATGGATTTAGGTCTCGATTCCAGCGGGCGAGTAGGGCGCACATGGGTTCTCGGCTATAGAGTTCTTTTTCTACGCAGAAGAGGCTCCCGACCTTGCGTGCGGCTAGGGTCGGGGCGCATTGGCGAACAAGCCTGTAATCCATCAAACGTTCTGCGGTCATGATTAATTGACTTCCTGCAATTTCAACATATTGCTGAACAGCCCGCCTTTCTGCTTGAGTTCCGCGGGCGTTCCCATTTCGGCGACTTTGCCATCTTGTAGCACCACGACCTTGTCGGCGTTGGCGATAGTGCGCATGCGGTGGGCGATAATGATAACGGTCTTTCCCTTGACCAGCTGCGAAATGCCCTTCTGAATCTTGGATTCGTTTTCCACATCGAGACTTGCGGTAGCTTCGTCCAAGAGTACGATGGGTGCGTCTTTCAAGAGCGCGCGTGCGATGGAAATTCGCTGGCGTTCACCGCCCGAAAGGGTGTCGCCATTTTCACCGATAACGGTATCGTAGCCTTGCGGCATCTTCTGAATGAATTCGTCGCAACCGGCGAGCTTTGCAACGCGCAGGATTTCTTCGTCGGTGGCGCTGCGCTTGCCGATGCGGATGTTGTCCTTGATGCTGGTGTTGAATAGCACCACGTCCTGGAAGACGATAGAGAAATTCGTCAAAAGGGTTTCCGGGTCGATCAGGCTGATGTCTTCGCCGCCGAGGGTCACCTTGCCGCCTTGAATGTCCCAGAAACGGGCAGCAAGCTTTGCCGCGGTGGTTTTCCCGCTGCCGCTCGGGCCCACGAGGGCTGTGATTTCGCCTTGCTTTGCCGTGAACGAAACCTTCTTCAAGACTTGCTTGTTTTCGTTATAGAAAAAGTCTACGTCCTTGAATTCGATATCGAAATTCTGCGGTGCGAATACGGTGACGCCTTCCTGGAGCTTCATTTGGTCCATTTCGCGGAAACGGCGTAAACGCACGTTTACAAAGAACAGTTCAGCGAGGTTGTTGAATACTAGGAAAACCGGATTATAGATGGTGGCGGCGCACACGATGAATACGAGGTAGGTGAATACGTCGATTTCGCCCTTGGTCCAAAGCCTTGCACCTGTAATCAGTATCGTGGCAAGCCCCATCTTGAGAATTCCCTGGGCTGAATTCAGGAACATGCCCACCTTGATATCGGAATCCATCTGCGTTTTTTCGTAGTTGATGCAGTCCTTGTCAAAATTGCTGAGATAGGCGGCTTCACCCGAGTACGAACGGATCTCCTGCACATTTTCCAGGCCTTCCTGGATGTCTTCTATGACCACGCGGCGGGCGTTATATGAATTTTCGAACCAGCGGTCCTGAATTTTCTTGGAAAGCGCAATGAGCAATGCTGCTGCGGGCACCACCCAGAAAAGGGCGATGGACATTTTCCAGTTGTAGCAGAATAACATGATGGCGATAACGGTAACGCTACCGATGGCGGCGAAAAGTTCGGGCACGGCATGCGAGAAAATCATTTCCAATGCATTGCAGTCATCCATGATGGTCGATGTCAAATCAGAAAGATTCTTCTTGCCGAAAAATGAGAGCGGTAACTTACGGAGTTTTTCTGCAATTGAAACGCGGCGGCGCATGCTTTCGTCGTAAACGCTGTCGTAGGTGGCGCTATAAGAGAATGCGTAAATAACAAGCATGACCACAAGGATGATAGCCGCCATTCCGGCGTAGAACAAGATTCCGTGGGGTGTCTTGCCAGCAAATTCTCCGATGCCCAGATGCTCCATCAAAAAATAGAAGAGCAACATCATCGGGAACATGAGCGAAACAAAATGCAGGAATGTCCAAACGACACCGCGAACGAATGTGCGCGAACCTTCTTCCGAAAGAGCAAAGGTGTTTTGAACCCACTTATACATTTTCGCCTCCTACATTTTCACCATTCTTTGCATTGTCGAGAGTCCATGTGGTAGATTGCTGGTATTCCGCCCACATCTTGGCGTAAACACCAGACTTTCCAATCAGTTCGTTATGTGTGCCGCGTTCAACGATTTCTCCGTTTTCGACCACGAGAATTTCGTCGGCGTTCACGATGCTGGTAAGCCTATGAGCGATCATGAGCACGGTCTTGCCCTTGGCGAGCTTGCGCAGGGCTTCTTGGATGAGCCTTTCGTTTTCGGGGTCTGCAAATGCGGTGGCCTCGTCAAGTACCACGATGGGGGCATTTTTCAAGATGGCACGGGCAAGTACGACTCGCTGCTGCTCGCCGCCCGAAAGGTACGTTCCCTTGCTTCCAATAACGGTGTGGATTCCGTTGGGGAGTTTGTCGATGATTTCACGGCATTGGGCGAGATCGAGGGCTTCGTTTACCTGCTCTAAGGTTGCATCAGGTGTTCCGTAACGCACATTGTCCAGAATACTCATCTTGAAAAGGCGCGTGTTCTGGAAGACGAAGGAAATGTTTTTCATCAGTTCCTTCGGGTCAATCTGCTTCACCGAAATACCGCCAATGGTGATTTCGCCGCTGTCAACATCGAAAAATCGTGGCAGAAGTTTTGCAACAGTGCTTTTGCCGCCGCCCGAAGCACCGACAAGCGCTACGGTGCTGCCCGTAGGTACCGCAAATGAAACGTTGTGCAAAACTTGGGCTTCTGTACCGGGGTAGGTGAAATTCACATTCTTGAATTCTACATCAAAGCCCTGCATCGGAACGGGATTTTCGCAAACTTCCAAATCTTTGGTTCGTGCAATATCGTTGATTCTGTCAATGGCGATGCCCGCTTGGTTGGTGGCGTTGCTCAGGTACATGCTGCGCATCACGCACTGCGAAAACAGCGGTGTCACCAACACGTAAATCATCATGTTCACGATGGTGAGTTTTACATCGTCGCCGTTGCCGATAATAAGAATGGCTACCGGCACAAGGAACAGGACGAATCCGTTCACGAGAGTTGTATAAATGCAGTAGGGAACTTTCCAACTGTTGGAATAGGCCGTTACCATCTGGTGGTAAGTTTCGATGGTCTTGTAGAAATTCTTGAAGGAGTAGATGGTCTGTTGGAAAACTTTGACCACCGGGATGCCGCGCACGTATTCAACTGCTTCGCTGTTCATTTCTTCGAGCGATTGCATGTAGCGTTCCATGAACTTCGTGCCTTTGCGACCAAGAGTGCTCAAGATAAAGATGGCGTATGCGATGGGCACAAGTGTAGCAAGGCCAAGTCGCCAATCAAAAACGAACATCATTACGAGTGCAATAATCGGGATAAGGATGGTGCTTGAAATATCGGGCATCTGGTGGGCGACAAATGTGTGCGTAATGGCCGCATTGTCGTCGATAATCTTGCGAAGTTTACCTGTCGGGTTCTTGTCGAAAAATCCGAGAGGCGCTGTCATCAGCTTCTTCATCGCAAAACGGCGCAGGTCGCCTTCAAGCCTGAATGCCACTAGGTGCGAGCAGGCGAGGGCGGCAAAGTAGAGCAGTACGCTTGCCACCGAAGCGAGAACCGCTCCGATAGAATAATCAAAGATTCTGATGTTCGTCATGTCGCCGCCAGAAAGAATCTCGCGGACAATCAGCCACATCAATAAAAAAGGCACGAGCCCAGCGATGGCGCTCAATGCCGAAAGGATTAATGCTAGCGGGAACAGCGGCTTTCGCGAACCCATGTACTTGGAGAGTTTTGAAAATGTCGACATAGTTTAGTAGGAAATGTGGAATGTGAAGTGTGTAATGTGAAATTGGATGTGGATCATTGCACATTACACTTTGTTATTATGCGGCGTTTTGCTTGTACCTCTTGCGGTATTCCTTCGGGGTCATGCCCATCACGTCTTGGAAGGCGTGCGCAAACTTGCTTCCGTTGTTGTAGCCGACGGTTCCTGCGATTTCGAGAATCCCGCGGTCGCATTCACGGAGCTGCTTTGCGGCGTGTTTCATGCGTTCCCGGCGGGCATAGGTAAATACGGGGAGACCGAACACGTTCTTGAAGCAAACCTTCATCGCGGTGGGAGGCATATCGAATTTGTCGGCAAGTTCTTCGATGGTGTAGTGAGAATCGATATTGTCGCAGATGAACGAGCGGATGCCGTAAACCTTTTCGAACTGGAGCATCGAGATATTGCAGTCTCTGCAAACCGATTCGCGGTGGGCGTCCATGTTCTTGAGGGCAAGTAAAATTTCGAGGAGGCTGAGTCTGCCGTATTCTTGACGGAAGTTTGTCGGAGTCTGTACATACTTGGAAAATACGGACTGAATTTCTTCGCGGGTATGTACTATGAATGGTTTTTCGTGGATGTTGAATTTGGAGCGAATAGAATCAAGGTCTATTTCGAATCCGCTGAAGATCTTGCGGATGCTTTCTGCTGCGGTATCGTAGAACAGAATGATATCGCCATGATAGTCGGATGAACGTTCGAGATTATCTAGGGTCCAAACGCTACAAACGAGCATTTCACCCGGTTCGAGGTGGTTGCAGGGAAGGAGTCCTCCGCACCACTTGATATGCCCCTGACGACAGAATTCAAGTGCGAAAAGGGGTTTCCCGGTGACGGCAAATCTATTGTCGATGTTGTGGAGCCAATCAATTCCGGCAAGATTCAGCATATATCCCTCAAAAAAAGATTATTGTTAGCCTAGTCTTAAAAAGTAAGATAAATCTAATTACCTACAAAAACTTTGTCAAGGCTAACTTATGGGGCGGAATGCCGATTTTCTCTATTTTTTTTCTTACGGATTGGTTGCTTGATGTCTGAATGGAGCCAAAATAAACTGTTTGGATTGTTTTCCCGTTGACGTCTATTTGGTTTTTTTTACCGCTGTTTGGAGTAGATATCCCAAAATCGCTTTTCTAAAATGCACCGCAAAATTAACAATTGCGGTGTTGCCGCATTCCTCAAAGGAGTTTTTTATGAAATCTAGATTTAAGGTCGCTTTCGCTGCGGCATTGACTTCAACTGCATTGCTCGTTGCCTGTGGCGATGATTCCTCTTCTTCTGCCAATGAGGGCGGCGATTACAAGCGCGAATTTGCAACCGCCATTGCTTCTGGCAATACCATGTTTATCGGCACGATGTCCATTGACCATGCCGAAGATGTGGGCGAGGATTTTATCGAAGTCGGTACGCGTTCGGGTGTCATTTATCATGACGGTTCCTTGTTCATCACCGATTTGGATGTCGGTTCTATAGCTCGCTATTCTCTCGATGAGAACAACAAGATTGGGGCGAAGCAGGGTGAAATTACATTGCCTGGCGTTTGGGCGAACCATATTTACTTTGTTGATAACGAAAAAGCCTATTTGGGCGGAATGGTGGACTCGCTGATCATCTTCAATCCCCAAAAGATGAAGATTACCGGTTCTATCGACCTTTCCGAGTATAAGGATTCTAGCGCCTTCGCAGTGAGTCCGGGAACTGGCGTCATAGTGGATGGCCGCCTGTATGTGGGCCTTCTGCAGAACGTGAGCGATTACGCTACGGGCGATGTTGCGGAAGTGGCTGTTATCGACGTGAAGAAGGACAAGGTGCTTGGCGTTGCCAAGGATAAGCGTATTGCGGCGGTCGGCTCGTTGGATGATAGCCAAAATGAGGCGTTCGTGGTTGTAGACGATTACATCTACGCTTATAGTAACGCCTCTTGGGGATACGCTCCCGGCCAGGTTGACGGTTTCCTTCGCATCAAGGTTGGCGAGACGGAATTCGACAAGGATTACGTGTGGAAGGTTTCCGAAGAAGTGGGCATCAAGGATCTTACTTCGAAAGGCGTGTTCAAGTATTTCGCTCCTTTTGCGCAGGCCGACGGCAATGTCGTCTATTCTTACCTCAACGTGATGAAGGATTTGCAGAAGGAATGGACCTCTGCCGAAGACTACTACGATTACACCTGCAAGGCCGTGAAGGTTGACCTTGCCAAGAAAGAAGTTAAGGCGTTGCCCATTGAATACACTTCAGCCTATGCTAGCTATGGCAAGTATGTTGAAGAAGATGACAAGGTGCTGTTCGCCGTTTCTACCGAAAAGGATGGAAACGCATATTTCCGCTACGATCCCAAAAAGGACAAGGCCGAAAAAATCGCAAGTCTCAAGCCCATCCCGATGTGGCTTGTCCCGCTGAAGTAATCTTTTTTGATTGTACCTATATCCTTATGTGTTCTTCCCGGCTTTTACGGCCGGGAAGTTTTTTTGTGTTGCATGGCCCGATCGGGTTTTGCCATGTCTATTTGGAGTAGTGGAAAAAGTGAGATTCGTCTAACTTTGGCAACAAAAAACGCCGAAATATCGGCAGGAGGATTATATGAATATGAAAATGGTTAAAATGGCAACAGTTTTGGCGCTTGCTTTTGGCTCCATGGTGGCGGCAGAAACGCTTTCGGGCCGCGATATCGTGCAGAAGGTGAAGGATCGCCCCGATGGCGATACGCGCAGTTCCGAACTCTCGATGACGCTCATCAACAAGGGCGGTTCCAAGCGCGAACGCAAGATTAGCTCATTTGCGATGGATGTGGGGAAGGATACCAAGCAGATTATGTTCTTCCGTTACCCCAACGACGTGAAGGGCACGGGATTCCTGACGGTCGATTACGATGACATCAGCAAGGATGACGACAAGTGGCTTTACCTGCCCGCCATGAAGAAGACGCGCCGCATTAGCGGAAAGAGCTCCAAGACGGATTACTTCATGGGTTCCGATTTTACTTACGATGATGTGGGCGAGCGCAATGTCGATGAAGATACGCACACGCTTCTGCGCGAAGAGAAGGTGGACGGCGTGGATTGCTGGGTGGTTGAATCGGTCCCCAAGAAGAGTGATGAGATTTTCTCGAAGAAGGTGATGTGGATCCGCAAGGACTGCCTGATTGCGGCGAAGGTCGAATACTACGACAAACTCGGCAAACTGCACCGCTTCTTGAAGGTGGAAAAGGTGGCTCAGGTCGACGGTTTCTGGGCCATCGCCAAGATGAGCATGGAAAACGTGCAGACGAACCACAAGACGATCCTCGAATTTAACGATCTCAAGTTCAACATCCCGCTGGATGCGAAGACGTTTACCGTCCCGCGCTTGGAAAGAGGTCTGTAGTTCACTTTGTGTCATCCTGAGCTATACGACACTAGGGGCTTCGCCCCTTAGTGGCAGTTATGCCCTTTGGGTAGGAGTGCAAAGCACGAAGTCGAAGGATCTAGTATGAATAAAAATTGGTTAAATAGTTTTTTAATGGTAGGGACGGTTGCGGTAGCGGCTGTAGCCCAAGATTCTCCGTTTCAGTTCAACGGGTTCGTAGACACGTATCACGCAGTACAGACGGAGTGGCCGCACGACCTGTTGTCTTCACGGACGCGTTTGCGTACGGAATTGCGCGTGGATTATGAGAACGCCTATCTGTTTGCGAGTATGAATGCGATTCACAATGGCATTCTGAAGGAACGCACTGGCGTGCAGCTCCAGGAAGCGTATTTCAACTATGCGAATAGTTTCATCGAAATCCGTGCCGGTCGACAGATTGTGGTGTGGGGCGTTGCCGACGGTTTGCGCATTACCGACTTGATTTCGCCGGTGGACTACACCGAGTTCATGTCCAGCGATTACGACGACATGCGCATGGCGGTGGATGGGCTTCGCATCAAGTATCCCGGGGAACGCGTGAATGCGGAAATCGTCTACGTTCCTGCGCCGCGGTATTTCCAGATGCCTATCCAGGAAGATAACCCATGGCGTCCTGAAATTCCTGAAAATGCGGTTCTCGAGTTCCCGGAAGGCCCGGAATTGCGTTTCAAGAACGGCGATTTCGGCACGCGGCTCAGGTTTTTCCTCTCGAATTTCGATTTCTCGTTCTCGGCATTGCGCACGCATAACCAGTCTCCCGTTTCTGTTGCAGGTTACGACATCGAAAAGGGTGCTGTTGTCGTCAGGGGCGTTCATGAACCCATGACGATGATCGGTGGCGATTTCTCGATGCCGCTCGGTGAATTTGTGATTCGAGCCGAAGTTGCGGAATATTTTGACGAGGCGCTAGGCTACAAGAACAATCTCGATTATGCGCGTAAGAATACGTTCAATGCGCTCGGCGGAATCGACTGGTATGCCGGTGACAACTGGACGTTCATGGTGCAGTACCTGCACAAGTATATCGCCGATTACTCGGATGAACTTGCGGCCGAAAAGAATACTTCCGAAATGATATTCCGCATTTCGAAGGAACTCTTGAATAATACGCTCAAGCTTTCGCTCTATGGCGTATTCGATATCGACAATCTGGCTTACTATGCCCGTGTTTCCGGAGATTACGCTCTTAACGATCAGATTACGCTTTCTGCCGGCTATGACCATTTCGGTGGCAAGCGCGGGCAGCTCGCCGATTACGATAAGAACCGTGAAGTCTGGGCGAAGGCGAAATACTATTTCTAGATGAAGAACCCTTACGCTCCTTTTCTCTTGAAGAACGCCTTTTGGGTGGGCGTTTGCCTTGCAGTCGTTTTGCATGCCGGCTTCTATGCGTGGGGCTTCCTGAGGCATACTCAGGTCGTCACGACGCGCGAAGACGCCGAGGTTATCCATGTGGAGCGCTTGCTGCTTGCGCCGCCGGAGCCGCCTCCTCCCGAAGTTAAGAAAATCGTGAAGAAGGTGGTGCGGGCGAAAATTATCCCGAATATCGTCCAGGATACGGTTCCCGAACCCGAGCCTGAACCGGAACCGATTATGGTTACGGACGCCGAAGTGGTGGAAACCGTTCCCGTTGTCGAAGAACCTGTTGCGCCCCCGCCTCCGCCGCCACCGCCACCTCCGCCGAAGCCTTCGAAGGATTCCCTGATGAAGGTGACTCGCGCCTACCTGATGGGACTTTCGAAGGAATTTGAAAAGCGGAAGGATTACCCTGCGACGGCCCGCCGTTTGAAGCAAGAGGGAACGGTCCGCGTGCAGTTTACTGTCGCGCGAAACGGGGCGATTAGCGGTGCGGTAGTCGCGAAACCCTGCCCGTATTCATCCCTCAACGAAAGCGCGCTTGCTGCCGTGCAGGCGGTCTCGAAGTTTGAACCCATTCCCGCGATTCTCGAAAAGGATTCGTGGAAAATGGAAATCCCTATAAAATACAACTTGCATCAATAAAAATGGATCGCCACGGTCATTAGGTGACCTCGCGATGACGATGTGAAAGAAAGGAAAGAAGAAAATGAACTACATCTTAGACTTTATTAAACAGGGCGGTATCATCGCCTATGTGCTCGTGGCCATGAATTTCGTGGGCTATGCGATTATCGTGTGGAAAATTATCGCGCTTGTACTTTTCAACAGGAGCATCCGCAAGCGGCTCCCTGCAAAAATTCTGCATCGCGTGGTGACGCACAATACCGACCACCACATCATCGTCGAAAGCATCCGCACCGAGATTGCGCTTGCGTTCTCTCCGCTTTCGAAGGGTCTTACCACCATCGAAAATATTGCCAGCATTTCTCCGCTGCTCGGCCTTTTGGGAACGGTATTCGGAATCTTCAATGCGTTCAGTGTTATCGCGGTCTCGGGCCTGTCTGATGCGGGAGCTTTTGCGACGGGCATCAAGCTTGCGCTCATTACGACGGTTATCGGCCTTGTAGTCGCCATCCCGCACGTGATTGCGTTCAACTACTTGAATGCGCGTCTCGAAACGGAACAGGACAACGTGGAAAACGACGTGCTTCTGCGCCTTGGCCGTATCTTGAAGGAACACGACCACAGGCACGAAAATGCGATAACAGAAATCGCTGAAGATGGAGAATGCTAGATGGCTCGCCGTACCCGCCGAATTCGCCCCGACATGACGCCGCTTATCGACTGCGTGTTTCTGCTTTTGGTGTTCTTTTTGGTAACGTCGGTTTTCAAGCAAGACGAATCGGTGCTCAAACTGATTTTGCCTGAGACGCAGAGCGAAGTCAAACGCGATACGCCCGAGGGCTTGTATATTGAACTTTCCGAGACGGAACTGGCCTTCAATGGCGAGCGTGGAACGCCAGATGATTTGCGTGCCAAGGCTGCCGCTGTGCAGAACAAGAAATCTCCGATTGCCATCAAGATTGACAAGGGAACGACTTATGAGCGCATCGCCATAGTACTTGATATTTTGCAGGTCGAGAAACTCTACAACATTCAATTGATAAACGAACTTGAAAATGGGGAGTAGTCCTCAATGAAAAAGAAAATCGAATTCAAAATAGTGACGCTCGCGATGACGATTGCCTCGATGGCTTTGATGGCTTCGGTTTCGGCGCATGCGCAGGAAGACGAAATCACGTCGATAGATGATTTCCTGGAAGAAACGAATGACGATGCTGGCGCGACATTTGCAACTGACGCTGAGAAAGCGAACGATGCGAGTAAGGCCGATGATGCGCCTTCTGCTGGCGTAACGCAACTCGATGAACTCTCTGTAGAAACGGATGCCGAGGCGGAACAGGCGAAGCAGGCGAAAAAGGCGGAGACTGTTTCGACGATCGATGCTGCCGAACTGCAGAATACGAGCAAGAGCATCTCGAAGGCTGTCAATACCTCTTCGGGCGTGAAAATTCGCAAGTCCGGCGGTATGGGAAGCGATGGCAAAATCAATATCCGCGGCATGGAAGGCAAGAACATCAAGGTGCTCGTGAACGGCGTTCCGGTCGAAACGCAGGGCAATCTCGGGCTTGACGACATTCCCATCGATCAAATTGCCGATATCGAAGTCTACAAGGGCTACATTCCGGCGCGTTTCGCAACGGACGGGGCTGGCGGTGCCATCAATGTCGTCACCAAGAAACGCCCAGCGAATTCGGTAGACGCCTCTTATAGTTTGGCGAGTTTCAATACGCACAAGGCGTCGCTTTCGGCAAGCCATGTGCTCGATAGCATTATTGGGAACGTTGCGCTCGAAATCGGAGTGTCGGGCTATTTCAACCATTCCGATAACGATTACGAATACACATCCCCTTACATGAAGAGTTCCACCGGCACGGATACCTCCGTTGTCCGTGACCATGACCATTATACTTCGTATAATGTACAGGCGTTTGCCAACTTGATGAACGCTTGGTTCGACAATGTTTCGCTCGGTGTGAGCTACGGTGAAAATGAACACGAAGTGCAGGGAGATGCGTTCCGCATTACGGAAGCGAAGGTGGAAGGATATGCTCTCGGGGCGACGTTCGGATTGAACAAGCGGAACATGTTCGTGAAGAATCTCGGTTTCGGAAATCACTTTTCGTTCGGGTATGGCGAATATACGGTGACGGATACATCGCGAATACATTGCCGCAACTGGTTCTCGTGCGATACTGCGGCGAAA